>CAZMDX010000437.1:0-8385 GCA_964564805.1 uncultured Pseudoalteromonas sp.
GTATCGGTTAAATGTGTAGTTGGCATAGCTTATAGCTTATCATTGCTTGCATTAAAAACTAGTTTCTATATAACAATCAACACCGCGCTGAATCATTTTAGCGAGAGTAATAATTACGGAGAAAAAAATGAGCGACAAAATCATCCAATTATCTGATGGTAGTTTCGAGGCCGATGTTATCAATGCTGCTGGTCCTGTGTTAGTTGATTTTTGGGCAGAGTGGTGTGGTCCATGTAAAATGATCGCACCGATACTGCATGAAGTGGCTGACGAATTTCACGGCAAAGTAACAGTTGGTAAGCTGAATGTCGATGAAAATAACGAAACTCCTCCTAAGTATGGCATTAGAGGTATACCTACATTATTACTATTTAAAGGTGGTAATGTAGCGGCCACTAAAGTCGGGGCATTGTCAAAAACCCAGCTTCTAGAGTTTTTGAACGAAAACATTTAATCTTGCCTTTTCAAAATTAAATTTAATAAGCTCAGTGCTTGCTGAGCTTATTTGTAAATATTCTTACTATTATATAACCTCCATCGATTATTTTAATGTATGTAGATTATTATATAAGTGCTCTACAAATCATATAAATTGTAGGATATGAGCCTAAATCAGCTTAGAAATCGACAATTCACTAGACGCGGCAATTATTTGGTGCTAAATTTTCATTGTTCATTACTGAACAAGCCCACGCTTCGCTCAAATCAGAGATGTAAATAAGTAATAACCTTTGAATCAATCAATCAAACTGGCTTTGTAATACAAGCTTTTAGCATAAAGACCCACCAATTATGAATCTTACCGAACTCAAGAACAAAACTATAAGTGAACTAGTCAGCCTAGCCGAAGAAATGAAGTTAGAAAACATGGCTCGCGCTCGTAAACAAGACATTATTTTTTCTATCCTTAAATCTCATGCTAAAAGCGGTGAAGACATTTTTGGTGATGGCGTACTAGAAATTCTTCAAGATGGTTTTGGATTTTTGCGTTCCAACGACTCTTCATACTTGGCAGGTCCAGACGACATATACGTCTCTCCTAGTCAGATCAGGCGCTTTAATTTGCGAACTGGTGATACGATTTCTGGCAAAATACGCCCACCAAAGGATACCGAACGTTACTTCGCTTTGTTAAAAATAAGTGAGGTAAACTACGACCGTCCTGAGAATGCACGCAATAAAATATTATTTGAAAACTTAACGCCGTTACATGCTAACGAACGTTTAATTATGGAACGTGGAAATGGTAGTAGCGAAGACATTACTGCTCGAGTATTAGATTTAGCTTCTCCAATTGGTCGAGGCCAACGTGGCTTGATCGTGGCACCACCTAAAGCAGGTAAAACATTACTTTTACAGAATATTGCTCAATCTATTGCCGCTAATCATCCAGAATGTCTATTAATGGTGTTGTTGATTGATGAACGCCCAGAAGAAGTCACTGAGATGCAACGCTTGGTTCGCGGTGAAGTTATTGCGTCTACTTTCGATGAGCCCGCCAGTCGCCATGTTCAAGTCGCTGAAATGGTTATCGAGAAAGCCAAACGTTTGGTCGAACATAAAAAAGACGTAGTCATTTTATTAGATTCTATTACGCGTTTAGCACGAGCTTACAACACCGTTATACCTTCATCAGGCAAGGTATTAACGGGTGGTGTAGATGCGAATGCATTACATAAACCTAAACGTTTCTTCGGCGCTGCACGAAACATCGAAGAGGGCGGTAGCTTAACCATTATTGCCACAGCATTGATTGACACTGGCTCTAAAATGGATGAAGTGATTTACGAAGAATTTAAAGGCACAGGTAATATGGAATTACACCTGAACCGCAAAATTGCTGAAAAACGTGTATTTCCTGCGATTGATTACAATCGCTCTGGTACTCGTAGAGAAGAATTGTTAACCACTCAAGATGAATTACAGAAAATGTGGATATTACGGAAAATAGTGCATGAAATGTCTGAAATAGACGCGATGGAGTTTCTTATCGGTAAATTGTCTATGACTAAAACGAATAACGAATTCTTTACTGCTATGCGTAGGCAAAAAAGTTAATTTTATGATATAAAAAAAATCCGCTTTCAGGCAACTGTTGGCGGATTTTTTGTATCTATTTCAAGCAATACTTTGCACCAACATCTCTTAATATTTGACAAGCGGATGTGGTTTTAACATATTAGATATCCTTTCACTTGCAATCGATTATCAATGAAACAGTTTATATCCATCTTATTAGTCTTAATTTTCGCTCCTAAATTAATCGCAGCAACTAACGTCCAACAAATGGTTAACGATATCGAACCTCAAGTTATTAAGTGGCGTCATCACTTACACCAAAACCCTGAACTATCCAACCGCGAATTTGAAACGGCGAAGTATGTTACTAAACACCTCAAAAGCCTCGGTTTAGAAGTGCAAACAGGGGTTGCTATAACGGGTGTAGTAGCAATACTTGATAGTGGTAAACCAGGACCAGTGGTTGCGTTACGAGCTGATATGGATGGACTACCTGTACTCGAACAAAATAATTTACCTTGGAAGTCTACCAAACGTGGTGAGCTTGAAGGTAACGACGTACCAGTTATGCATGCTTGTGGTCATGATACTCATGTGGCTATGTTGATGGGAGCAGCAGAAATTTTAGTTAATATGAAGAGTCAGTTGCGCGGTAAGGTGAAGTTTATTTTTCAACCTGCAGAAGAGGGTGCCCCTAGAGGTGAAAAAGGGGGGGCTGAACTAATGGTCAAAGAAGGTGTACTCGATAACCCATCAGTTGACGTGATTTTTGGCTTGCATATTAGCTCTGCTACCGATGTAGGTAAAATTCGCTACAAAGAAGGTGGAACTATGGCTGCGGTTGATCCTTTTAAAATAGTGATAAAAGGAAAACAAGCACACGGCGCTTATCCTTGGTTAAGTGTCGATCCGATCACAACAGCAGCACAAATTATTATGAGCTTACAAACTATTGTCAGCCGAGAAATCAAACTTATTGATGAAGCTGCTGTGGTAACAATAGGCTCTATTCATGGCGGTAACCGCTCGAATATCATTCCTAATGAAGTTGAGTTAGTAGGCACCATTCGTACCTTGAACAAAACAGCGCGTGAACACATGTATGAAGCGATACCCAGAAAAGTTAAAGGTATTGCTGACAGTATGCGTGCAGAAGTCGAAGTTACTTTGCCTTTGGATTATAATTATCCCATAACCTATAATGATCCTGTATTAACAGAAAAAATGGTACCTACACTTATTAGAAGTGCTGGTCGCGAGAATGTTATCTATAGCAAACCCGTAACAGGTGCTGAGGATTTTTCGTTTTTTCAAGAAAAAATACCAGGTTTATATATGTGGATAGGTGGTAAACCCCTAGACGTCCCTGCAGACCAAGCTCCCGCTCATCATACATCAGAGTTTTATGTTGACGATTCAGGTATGAAAACAGGCGTAAAATTACTTACAGATTTAACATTAGATTACATGCATCTACATTAAAATAGGCTTTTAAAAAACGGCTGGTCGGGATGGTTTCTATGCTGATTGCGATAGGCTACAATGCCTGTCCAAAATTTGGGGGGGATTAGTTTCTTCCCGTATCATACATGTAATTTAGAAAGGACAGTTATGCCAAATGTAGCAATAGTGATGGGCTCAAAGTCTGATTGGCCTACCATGCAAAACGCAGGACTAATGCTAGAAAAGCTTGGAGTAAGTTACACGGCCAAAGTCATATCTGCTCATCGTACGCCAAATTTACTTACGGACTTTGCTGAAAATGCGGCTGACCAAGGTTACCAAGTGATCATTGGAGGTGCAGGTGGAGCGGCACATTTACCCGGTATGATTGCAGCACATACTCACCTTCCCGTGTTTGGTGTACCCGTTCGCTCAAGCCAACTCAATGGCATAGATTCTTTACTATCTATCGTGCAGATGCCAAAAGGCGTAGCGGTTGGCACTTTAGCTATTGGTGATGCAGGCGCATCAAATGCTGGATTGCTGGCAGCACAGGTCATCGGCCTACAGGATCCTGATGTGCAACAAGCAATCAAAGATTTTCGAGCTGAGCAAACGGCGACTATATTAGCGCAAGACGAATTAGTTTTGCCCTCTTTATGATAAAAACTAATGCGAGACTGTGTAAATGAGCATATTAGTGCTTGGATCAGGCCAATTAGCTAGAATGATGGCTTTAGCAGGTTATCCACTTGGAATAAGTGTTCAGGCAGTTGACGTAGTTGATAACAAAATTGTCGATCCAGTCACTAAGCTTGTTATCAATAACTCCTTAGATAGGCTTATTGAAGAAGTTAACGCTATCACTGTTGAGTTTGAACACATTCCTGAAGATCTACTCGAATTAGTACATACCAGTGGTAAACTCAAACCGAGTGTTGAGGCAATTTTAACCGGTGCAGATAGAGTCCGTGAGAAAAAACTGCTAGCAAAGCTGGCTATTGCTAACAGTCCATTTGAAATAGTCACTGATATTGAACAACTAGACAACGCAGTTGAAAAGCTGGGCGAGAAGTTGATCATAAAAGCCAGTAGAGACGGTTATGATGGATATGGTCAATGGCGTTTAGAAAGCAAAAGCGAATTACCTGAGCTTAAACAGCAATTGTCGCAATTAGACTTACAAAAAGTTCCTTTAATTGTTGAAACGATGCTCAACTTCGATCGAGAACTTTCATTGGTTGCAGTTCGCAGTAGCGAAGGTGATATCGCTTATTATCCGCTTGCAGAAAACTTACACCACAAGGGGCAATTACATGTGTCTATTGCTCCTGCTCCAAATGTAGACACGCCTCTTAACCAACAAGCACAAATTATCTTCAATAAATTAGCGGAGTCTTTAGATTACGTTGGGGTATTAGCCGTTGAATTTTTCCAAATTGGTCAACAATTATTGGTTAATGAAATCGCTCCACGGGTTCACAATTCAGGACACTGGACCATGCAAGGTGCAGACACCTGCCAGTTTGAAAATCACTTGAGAGCTGTCAGAGGCCTACCTCTCGGCTCAACTAAATTTACCTCACCGACTGCCATGATCAATATCATAGGTTGTCAAGCCTTTGCACGCGATATGCTTAGCATCCCCGGCTGCCATTTGCACTGGTACGGTAAAACATCACGCAAAAAACGCAAAATGGGACACTTTAATTTATGTGCTGATAATTATGCTGAGTTAGGAAAAACTATGCTGGCTTTGGCCGAATATCTGCCCATCGAACACTTTCCCATGCTTAAAGATGAAGCAGCCAGATTGGCTAAACTTTAAGCATCCAGCTAGAAAATATTTTATTTGATTGACAACATATAAATTATGAATACAATAGCGCTCGCTTTCGGGATAAGCTGTGATTAGCAGTTTTACCAACAACCTTAAAGCAGCGTCATCCAGTAAGTTTTATCCTGTGTGCCGACTTAGCTCAGTTGGTAGAGCAACTGACTTGTAATCAGTAGGTCACCAGTTCGACTCCGGTAGTCGGCACCATTTTTTAGAGTTTATTAAATCATAATCATTTGCTAATTCTTACACTTTCAGTGTACGTAATGAGGCCAGACTTCAGGTTGGTCAGATTCCTGTTGAATCAAACACCTTAACATTATAACCAAACCATTCAGCTAATCTTTGCAATTATTAGATTACTAGCGACATTGATTTACAATCCACCGCTCATAACTTTCAAACTGCCAATAATCGCCAAAATAAAGTTTTGATCCCAGTTTTTTAAGCATTCTTTTTTATTCCTTATAACATCACTAATAAAATTGAATAATAAACGACTAATTTTTAAGCCTAATTACAAACGAACGCTATCGAATATCAGTGGAATATTTTATAGTGTTGTTCCTGCTAGTTTGTCTTGAAATCTAGAACAGCAAAAACGTAAACTTTATTTATTCCTCAATTTTCTCTAAGGCGATAATGCCAAAATTATATTTACTGCTATTCATATTGTTATTCAGCTCTTGTTTACATGCGCAAGAAAATATACAAGATAGTGAATATTGCCACATTCAACTAATAAGTAGCGAACAAACGTTTTCCGCTGACCACCGTATTGAGATCCTTGATAAAGAAAAAGTAGCATTATTATCCGTACCTAAAGGTAAGAGTCGCTTGCGTCTTAACTGTAGATTAAAAAACCAAGCGATTTTTACTTTTGATAACGGCGAAATAATGGATTTATCTTGGGAAACTAAACAAGTTAAGCTCATACAATTAGCGGCAAGTAGCCCATCGTTTTTACTGCCAACTGGTACTTTTTCTGTCGATTTTTTATCTTTAACCCACCGTAAACACGTGCACAATTTTGTTTGGACACCAATTGCTACTTTTCTTAATAACAGCCTGATTAAGAATATGTTTATGGCAGTCTTTTATGGGGGGTGTTTAGCCTTAATGTTGTATGTTTATTTTATGGGTCGAATTGTTGGGGATACAAGGTTTCAATTTTATAGCTTATATGTATTTTGTGCCGCTACCTTTTTTTTACTGCAAGAAGGGCAACTAAATATATTCTTAGCGAGGCATAGTTTTTTATTAAGTCATCAATTTTATCTATTATTTGCTGGTTTTACTGTTTTCACAGCCACGGTCTTTATTGTGCGTTTAACAGATCTACATACAACATGGCCCAAATTAACCCGCTATGTTTTGGAATTCGGGGCAAGCAGTGTATTACTGATGTCTGTTTTGCTGCTATTTTTAAACCATAACAACCTATCAGCACTGTTAGCCAGCGCGATGGGTAACATGACTCTATTGCTGATGTTGGGTATTTTAATCCTAGTATCCATACAGGCTTATCGAAATATACAAAGCGCTAAATTAGTACTTTTAAGTCTAGTCTTAATGGTGATCGCTATGGTATTTCGAACCGTCTTAAACGACGTTAATCCATTTTTACAGCGTTATGCCCTGATTGTAGCTTTTGCTGTTGAAGCCTTTATGTTGGCAGTAGCGGTGTCAGCGAGGATAAAAGATATCCAAGCAGATAAAATATTAGCAGAATCACAAGCGAATACAGATGGCCTTTGCAACGTATTGAATCGCCGTGGTTGGGATAAGAAGGTTAAAGATGTATTAAGCGAACAAAAAATAAAAGGTGGCGTAATCTGTTTGTTGTACATAGATTTAGATAACTTCAAACAGACAAATGATAAATGGGGTCATGATGTAGGTGACAAGGTACTCAAAGTATTAGCAGACATCATCCGAAACCAGTTACGTTCAGACGATAGTATTGGGAGGATCGGGGGCGATGAATTTGTTGCGTTAGGCATTTTTAACGATTGTGCTGAAGCCAATAATTTAGTTCTTAGAGTACAAAGAAAATTGCAAAACGTTAATTTGCATATTGATAAACAGACAACAATCAACATTAGCGCCAGCGTCGGTCATGTTATTTATGATGCGCCGCCTAAAGGTGCAAATGATATGTTAAGTCAGGCCGATAAATCTATGTACCAGATGAAAAGAGCAAACAAACAAGGATAAAATTATAAACTGCTGTAATTTAGAAATAAGCACCCGTAATGACAGTCCCATGTCCTAAAGTTCTGTCTGTTTATGACGTTATTTTAACCCCGGATACCCTTGCCCACTCTCCGTCTATCATGATGGGCTCCATCTCAAAATCATGGCTGTACAAATCATTAATGTCTTGAGCTTGATTGTCTAAAATTCCAGAAAGTACTAATTTACCACCTGTTTTACAATATTCGGTGATGACCGTTCTTAATTCACGTAATGGTCCAGCCAGTATATTGGCTAGTACCACATCAGCTTTTAATTCAGGTTGATGCTCTGGTAAATACAATTCAATTTTTTCGCCCACATCGTTGCGATTAGCATTATCTTGGCTAGCTAATAAAGCCTGGGGGTCGATATCGATGCCTACAACACGCTGAGCGCCTAATTTAAGTGCAGCTATTCCCAATATCCCTGAACCGCATCCAAAATCAACCACGGTTGCTTCAGACAGCTCTAAACGGTCTAACCACCTTAAGCACAGACTCGTTGTTTGATGTGTGCCAGTACCAAAGGCTAATCCGGGATCGAGCATCACATTCACTGCATTTGGATCAGGTACATCGCGCCAGCTGGGGCAAATCCATAAACGCTCGCCAAATTGCATAGGGTGGAAATTTATCATCCATTCCCTTTCCCAATCTTTGTCTTCTAGTTGGTCTAGCTTGTGATTAAAATTTTTGCCTAACAGCTTGGACTTACTCAATTGGCTAATGACCCGTGCCATGTCGTATTGTGCATCATACAACCCTACTATTTGGGTGTCTGGCCAGAGCATGACTTCGCCGGGTTTCGGCTCATACATAGGCGTGTCTTTTGCATCGACAAAGGTCACA
>CAZMDX010000438.1:0-2258 GCA_964564805.1 uncultured Pseudoalteromonas sp.
TTTATTGATTATTTCAGTGCATTCATGTTTTTTGCACCCAGAATAAACGAATAACTGTATCGCTTCTGCTCTAGCAAATACTCTTTATGGGTGCTTGGGCTCCACGAGTCATCACCACCTACTCCCATATGTTGATGGTCTATGTGCACATGAACTACATCATCCACGACTAACTCGTTAGTGTGTTTAGCCGCCGCTAATTGGTTTTGGGAATAGGGACTTGTTGCAAATAAAAACTCACCCTGTACTTGTAACTCACCTATTTCGAGTAGTTGGCAGTCGCTACGCAGGCCGTTGTCAGTGGGGAAGACATAAGGAGTATGCATCGAATCTAAGCTCAAATTAAACTCACCAATACGTGCTGCCGATTTTCGATCTGGATAGTTCTCAAATGGCCCTAAACCTAACCATTTAACTTGAGTATTATCTTGTTTGGCTAACGTCAAACTGACACCAACACGTGGAAGCGGCGGCAGCTCCTCATTTAAAAGTACGTTAATGTCAATTTTCACTGCACCGCTATCGTTAATGGTATAAGTCCATTGGGTTTGTGCACACAATTCATCTTCGTATTCATAATCGAAGACACAGGTAATACGTATGTCTTCACTAGAATATATTGCGTTAATTTTACGACAGGTGCGTTGCCACTTACCTATGCCTGCATCCAACCACCGTGCTTCCCATGCATTGGGGTCGAGGTTATCCACTTCGCTTACACCAATATCGTTATCAAGGGGGGCTCGATAAAAATTATCAATCAGTGGACTGGCTATTACTGCTTTATTGTCCTGCTGCCAGCTTCTAATTAGGCCTGTTTGGCGGTCAAATATCAGATTTAACCCTAACCCTTGAATAGCAATAGTTTCATTATGTTCAGTTAAACTAATACTTTCTTGAGTTTTTGACTGGACACTTTGCTTAGCAAAATTAGTACTGGTTAAGCTTTGGCTGTTGGCTAAAACAAACTGTTCAGTTGTCATTATATGACCTGCCTTTGCAAAACTGCAGTCGTTCACAAGTTCTACGTCTAGATTAAGGTGATATTGAGCACCCTTTTCAAATGATGTAATAGGTTTAATAATTGTGTTGAGGGTACATTGCGGTGCTATGTTCAGCAGCAAAGCGCCTTGTTCAACCTCAACCCCATTTTGCATCAGTCGCCAAACAAGCTTTTCGTTGTCTGTGGCTCTAAACACATAATCACTGAAAATAGAAAGTGCATATTCGTTTTGAACTAAGGATGTTGTAGTTTTCTTTCTAGCGATAAGTGCCAACGTAAAACGAACATGTTGTTGGCTGTATTTAGCTTCAAACAAACTGGGGTGAGCAGTTCGGTCAGGAAACAGTAGCCCATTAATGCAAAATTGCCGGTCGTTCACTTTATCGCCAAAGTCGCCACCATATGCCCAATAATGCACGCCGTTTTTATCTATTTTTGATAACCCTTGGTCAACCCAGTCCCAGATAAAGCCACCCTGCAAACGTGGATATTCTTTAAAGGCTTGCCAATAATCATTAAAACTACCTAAGCTATTTCCCATCGCATGAGCGTACTCACATAAAATAAGAGGCCGAGTTTCACCTGGTAAGCTGAGCCATTTTTTAATGGAATATTTAGGCACCGCTTCATCTTCAAGATCATAATCTACTCGCGCGTACATAGGACAAATAATATCTGTGGCTGGAGTGTTAGCACCGCCACCTTCATATTGCACTGGCCGTGATGGGTCGAAACTTTTTGACCAAGCGTACATAGCATCATGATTTGCACCATAACCGCACTCATTGCCTAATGACCAAATAATAATAGAGGCATGGTTTTTATCTCGCTCTACCATTTGTGTATAACGCGACATAAATGCACCGGCCCATTGTGGATCAGCAGCTAATCGACCCATAGGAAACATGCCGTGGGTTTCTATGTTGGCTTCGTCCACCACATAAAGCCCTAACTCGTCACATAACTCATACCAACGAGGATGATTCGGATAGTGGGCGGTACGCACAGCATTGAAGTTGTTTTGTTTCATCAGCTTAATATCTGTGATCATGACTGATTCTGTTACCGCATGTCCATTCTCTGGATGATGTTCATGGCGATTAACACCGCGGATCAATAACGGTTTGCCATTGACACATAGTTGCCCATCTGTAATTTCTACCTTTCTAAAACCAATGTCGTAACCTTCCGCGTCAACAGTGTTACCTTGCTCATCTTGCAGGCATACCACACAGCGATACAAGTTAGGGGTTTC
>CAZMDX010000439.1:0-3793 GCA_964564805.1 uncultured Pseudoalteromonas sp.
TTTAGTTTTAAGAACGTAACCCTTGTCGTCTTTCGCATAACATAGGGTAAACTTCACACTTGGGTCGTCATTGTTTCATCGAGTAAGGTTTTGTTACCAGAGTCTAAATCCAAGGTATAAACCTAAGGGGCGGTTGCATTAATGTATTGTTGAGCTAATAAATTTAAGCTTTTCTTATCCCAGTCTTCGTGTCCAAACAATCGGCATCAGTCGATTCGATAACTATTCGGGTGTTACTAGGAGTCCTCGAGTCTATCGTCCACAAGTCATTAGAGCAACCGTTACGCTTAGTGATTTGATAAGTGAGTTTGCCGCCTTGCTCGCATCAACTTATGGAGCTTATCTGCTCCTCAAAAAAAGTTAATTGACGCATCGCACCCAGCGCTTGGTCTTCTCGATGTCACTGATTAGGATCGCGATTAAGACAATTAACTATCTCTTCGGGAATAACGGGAATGTCTTGCATCACCAAGTTGCCGTTACTCACCGTCATTCGCTGGGCTTTGTGTTACTGAGTGAGTCGACAAACTTAGGCTAATACCCAGCGATGCAATGAAATATTTTTCATGTTTTATCTTCTAAGACTGCTTTTCGATTAATTAGATTTTTTTTTGTACCACTGTGTTACTCATACAATTTAAAAGTAAATAATCAAGCTTGAGGAGATAATTAGTATCTTGACTAACCTAGAAAAATGTCCAAAATGCTGGTCTTTGAAAACCCACTTATCAATACAAACAGGTCTCCATTATGCAATCAGAAATTAGTTATCGTTTTGAAAGAGCACAATTAGCGAATCGATTTTTAAACGAGCTTAAACACTGGACAGTGGCTGACGTGAAAGCAAAATTATTTAATGCTTCAGACTCTGTCAAAATTACTTACGAATTTGACGGTAAGGGTTTTGATTATACTTGTTCAGAATTGGATGATTTAGCGGCAAAATACGGCGGGGAAGAAATATAAATGGAAATAATTAAACGACGGAGGCAGATTAACTTTGCTTAATTATTGTTTCATTATAAATTAAAATAATAGTAGCACTTTTCAATAGTTCCACAGTGACGTTCACAAACTACATGCGAATAAGATGACAATTGAACCCTGTAACTTGAGGAGCAATCTATCACAAACAGTGTGAAGATAATATTGTCTATATGTGTCCTAGCATCTACAAAATTTTTGCTCCCAACATTCTCACTGACTTGCTTAATTACTGACACATAACCTTACAAACTGCGACTAAACTTATCCGAAATATTTTGTTCTATTAAACATACATTCACAAAGGATATAGTATGAATATTAAAACCTCACTTAATCAACTAATAAAAGAAAACTACGCATTCTTGTTTTTTGTCTTAGTGTTATTTGCTTCACGCAGTAGTTTTGCTGATTGGTATTTTGTGCCTACGGGTTCTATGTTGCCAACTATTGTAGAAGGTGACAGGATTTTTGTAGATAAAATGGCATATCGCTTAGAAGTCCCCTTTACTGATATTAAAATTATGCAAACTGGTCACCCTAAACGAGGTGATATAGTGGTATTTAATTCTGAAAAAGCGGGCAATAGACTGGTTAAAAGGTTGATTGGGGAGCCCGGCGATAGCGTCGCCATGTTTGACAATAAGCTGATCATCAATGGTGAACAAATTCATTACGAAGACGACAAAAACACACATCAAAAAATCGAGTACCTAGATAACGTTAAACATGCCGTACAGCTTATGCCTGTGGCTGAAGTACGGGATAATTTTGCTGAGATAATAGTGCCAAAAGGGCATTACTTAGTGCTGGGTGATAACAGAAATAATAGTGCGGACTCCAGGTACTATGGATTTGTTCCTGCTATAGAGATCCAAGGTAAGGCAAGCAAAGTGTTATTATCTCTTGACCCTAAAAATTATTATTTACCCCGTAAAGAAAGATTCAATGTACCGTTGATTTAAATACTAATACAGCCTTGCTAAACCATCATAAACGTAAGCTTTAAATTTACTGTAAGGTACCGTTCATAAGAAGCGAAAAAAATGATGGCCTAATGCGCGAAATCTCGACTCAGTATGACGCGCAATAGGGATAGTGTAACGGATGTCTTTATTCATGATTGAGCAAGAAGTTAAGCCGTTTCAATTCGTAAATTGTATCCCGAATACTTGCGCATATTGATAACACGATCACCGTCCATCATAAGATATTGGCCTTTAATACCTAATAAAGAGCCTTCAAAAGTCAGTTCTTTATCTAAGTTAATCGATTTCACTTTTTCAGGGTATTGCTCAACCGGATAATGAATATCAATGGCTGGAGTATTGGTGATGTCGATAGCTTGAAAACCATATTCTGAAATTATTTCGTCTAAATCTTCTTCAACACGTTCCAGTAGTGATTCCTTTAGTACGGCTAAATCGACTTGTTCGGGTTGACTTTTAAGCATAGTACGCCAATTGGTTTTGTCGGCTATATGTTCTTTAAACGCCATCTCAACTAAGCCACTAGTTAATCTATTTTGCACACGCATGATAGCAATCGCTTGAGTGGCACCTTGATCTATCCAGCGACTAGATACACCATCAGTGACATGCCGAGTAATTCCTACTTTCACTGTTCCGGTGTTGGCTAAATAGACAAAATGATCTGACAAGCAGTTGGCTTCACCCCATAAAGGCTCGCGGCAGGTGCCTTGTTCGTAGTGGCATAGTTCTGGTTTAATAATGCAGGTATCGCATTGTGCCAATTTCATAAGACAGCGATAACAATATCCTTGATTAAAGCTCTTCTTAGTCTTGGTTGCACAATGTACACAATGGATTTCGCCAGCATAATTAACTTTTATTGATTGGCCTATCAAAGCATTTAAATTGATTTTATCATCGCCAATGGGTAGAGAATACTGGGCGATATTGTTTGAATCAGTACTGACACTCATTTTGCGGGTATTGCCTTGGTACAAGGTCATATAATTAATCCAAGAATGGTCACAAAAATAATGTGGCAAATTTAACACAGACCTGTAGGTAAACATAAAATATCAAGTAGTGTGATTTTTATATTGATTTTTCCTTGTTTTTTGCCCATCTTGTCCCAAGCTCTATTGTATGAACAAAGCTTTTATATATTGGTGAGATTTTCATCAAAACGTTCTCAGCCAAGGCAAAGTCAGTCAGTTTTTGACATCCAAATAAACTGGATTGATGCACAATGGGGATGTTTTGAGGAAAACCCTTGAGGCTGTAACATTTGTTAGCTTGATTTTTTAGGGTAACTAAACCCAAGAAGGGCACCACGCAATTAATGTGTTGGAATAAAACAAATGATATCAGTCTCGGCGATGTATGAGGGTGCAGAAGCCCTCGACAATAAAAATGTAACCAGAGCAAAGAGGAAAGTCTATGAAAATAAATGTTTCAGGTCATCATTGTGAAATTTCAGAGTCAGTTAAAGAAGATATCAATCAAAAGTTTTCTAAAATAGCCAGCCATTTTCCAACTCTTATCGCTATAGATATCATTGTGACAAAAGAGCACGGTGAATTTAGTGCAGAAGTTTCCACTAAATATGAAGGAACCAGTATTGCAGTAAAAGGCAAAGGTGGGGTGATGTACCCAGCTATTTCCCAAGCGGGCAAAAAATTAGATGCAGCACTTAAACATCGTAAAGGACAGATAAAAGGTGACTTGCATGAAAAGCCCACCGTTACTACTCCAGAAATTGCCCATGAAATTATTCAGGGTATGGACCTAACCTAGTCACCTTTAGTCTTACTTAACGCGCTCAGGTTAACGTTAATAGC
>CAZMDX010000440.1:0-2708 GCA_964564805.1 uncultured Pseudoalteromonas sp.
CAAGGTGGAAGTCGAACAAAAGTAAGTATTGTTGGAAATATCCCTAATCAATTTATTTTCAGTAGTGAAATGAATGCACTTGAACCCCGTTTACAGCCTAAAATATTCGGTGATATAGGGGTACCTGTTGTAACTTTTCGAGAAAATACAACTCAAGGACTCGATTTATATTACCCACTAGAAGGTATTTTTAATTCAGCGAGCATTGTTGCCAGGGAAATAAAAGCTGTGGATGGTAAATATCAGATTCATTTCGAGACTATCGCGTTTAATGACAACAAGAGAGTCATTGTATTTGATAATCAGTCCTATTCATTAAAGCACTCCTCAGGCGCAGCCTTTTTGAGTTTACTTGAACAAGCTAATATAGATGATTTCAGCTGGCTAGGCTTCGTATCGCCAACTCAAGCGGAGAAACGCCGAGGAATATTTGCTATAGGGGCGATAGATAAGGATAAAATACCGTTACTTATGATCCATGGATTAAATTCAGATCCCTTAATTTGGCGTTATTTAACCATGGCTATATTAAACTCCCCAAAAATTGATCAAAAATTTCAAATTTATCATATTTATTATCCTTCAGGTCCTCCCCCTTTTTATACGGCTATGCGGACAAGAGATAATTTAAAGCAAATGATAAAAGACGTTAATGAAGGATTTAAACAAAGCGCAGTTATAATAGGTCACAGCATGGGCGGGGTCATTGCAAAGCTATTAGCGACCAAGAGTAGAAATTCCCTTTGGCAAGCAACTTTCACTAAAGCGCCCGAAGAGGTATTGAGCAAGAAAAATGCTAAAATTAAAGATATTTTCATATTTGAACCTTCTTATGAAAACAATACAGTCTTCTTTATGGACACGCCTTTAAAAGGATCAGAAACAGCCAACACACTTATTGGTTCTTTAGGCTCGGCCTTGATCAGTTTGCCAAATGATTTCACTCAACTATTTCAACAATTACTGGCTGATATTAGCCCAGATATCATCACATCCCAGATGCGACCCTTATTGGTAAACTATGGACCCAACAGCGTAGAAGTTCTGCGTCCGGGGCACCCATTAATGAAGACATTATACGATTTACCTTTATCAGGGGAGTCTTATGCGATAGTAGGTTCATCTGGAGACACTCATTGTAAAACAAAAGATGAATGCTCAAAGATAACTGATGGAGTCGTAAGTTATGATTCTGCAAGTTATCAATATGCAAAAGAAAAGTTAATAGTTCCATCCAGTCATAATTCATTTCAAACAGAGGAAGCCATCAAGTTTATAATCAATAAACTAAAAAAATTGGATTCAAATCTAGCTCTTCAATAATCGACTATTATAATGTTTACTTTTACCGGAGTACTGTCGCTTTAATTGAAAGTCTCTATGACGGCTGAGATGGTATTGTTGTTTGTCTTGGTTAAAGTATGTCCATTATTATGAGCACCAAAAACAGCTTAAAAACTTATCTATTTTAATGTCTGGTTCGTCAAATAGCTTAATCGGGGTCAGAACAAAGTTAAATCCAAAATTAGAAAGCTATAAACACATCGACCTTAATTAATGGCGGAGCCATCAAAACTTTCTGTTGGCAAAGCGCTCGCCGCGCAGCCGCTACTTTTGATTTACCCTTGACTCGAAGCTCGCTAATAATCTACTTACGTTTGTAGGGTAACCGTCAGGGAAAGACGATTAAGTAATACCTATCTAACCTGACATGCCCACTTCAAAGTTAGTCAATCACACTTCCATGATGAATGACACTCGATTATCGCGTAACAAACCTGTCTTCCCGCGCGGCGTCCGTTTGTCAGGTGGTTCAACAGGGCGAAGCCGTGATTCTAAAGGATCCAGTTGAACCCTGCTAAATTTGCCTGATAATTGAACCTGTGGGGTCAGGTACGTTAAAATGTAAACAAAGACCGGTGAGATCAAAGCTGATACTTTTCTTTGGTAGCTTAGCCACTGCTTTGTTTTGAATTAATCGGGATGAGAACAACATTAGATAATGGTGATAATATTTATCTGGATATCCATTGCGATCTGCAGAAGTCAGAGCTCCTAGTTTTCCTTGTTGGCACAGCTGATACTTTTAACCTTTCCTAGGTTCAAAGCTCGCCGATTATTTTACGAACTTAATAAGGCATTTAACATAGATGTTAAATACATTTGTTATAGGCGGCTTCCGCTTGCTAGTAGCAAGTGCGAACGATCTGCTTAATTTACAAAATAATTGGATGTAGAGCATTGCTCTTAAGTATTCTTTTTTACTTACTTTTTTAGCTATAGCAAAAATGTAAGTTGGACAACGAGGATGCGATTTAAAAAAAAGGCAAGCGGATGTCGTGCGTAAAGTACATAATTAACGCGCAGCGTTAAAACCTAACTCACCGCGAACTCTCTATCCAACTCACTCACCCCTAACCCACTCTTCTTAATAACCCTTAACTGCGTTGGGATCCTCTCCTTCATCGCCTCAATATGGCTTATCACCCCAATCATCTTCCCAGAAGCGTTTAGGTTATCCAGCGCGTCCAATGCAATATCCAATGTCTCAGCATCCAAAGTGCCAAACCCTTCATCGAGGAACAACGAATCAATACTGGTTTTATGGCTCACCAAGTCAGACAAAGCCAAAGCAAGAGCAAGGCTAACTAAGAAGCTTTCGCCTCCAGAAAGGGTTTTGGTATCGCGCTCTACGTCACCCTGCCAGG
>CAZMDX010000441.1:0-1636 GCA_964564805.1 uncultured Pseudoalteromonas sp.
TGACCACCACCAAAGCAGTGATGAACAAAGAAACCAAAGAAGTCTCTTATGAACAAGTCACTATTTCTGCGGATGAAGGGTTAAGAGCAACCACAATAGAAAGCCTGCAAGGCTTACGAACTGTTATCGATGGTGGCGTAATCACAGCGGGCAATGCTAGCCAACTATCTGACGGCGCATCGGCCTGCGTTTTAATGGAAGCTAAACTAGCACAGCAACGAGGATTAGAGCCGTTAGGGCGTTACGTAGGAATGACAGTAGCGGGGTGTCAACCGGATGAAATGGGTATTGGCCCAGTATTTGCGATCCCTAAATTACTCAAGCAACACGGTCTTAAAATTGACGATATCGGTTTATTTGAATTAAACGAAGCGTTTGCGACTCAGGTACTTTATTGCGCAGATAAATTAGAGATCCCCATGGACAGATTGAATGTAAACGGTGGGGCTATTTCTATTGGCCATCCTTACGGTATGAGTGGGGCACGAATGACGGGGCATGCACTGATTGAAGGTAAACGCCGTGGGGCCAAATATGTGGTAATTAGCATGTGTGTTGGCGGTGGTATGGGTGCGGCTGGGTTATTTGAAGTACTCTAGAAATTCAATGAACTCTATTTATTCTGAATAATGTGAAGTGATGGTCTGGGTATCACTGCTGCTTAAGAAGTGATTAGCTGACCATACTTTTTTATCTTTGATGCATATGTTAAATAAGAGATACAAATCATGACTCATAAATCACTTATAAAGTTATTTTCAAACGCATTTTTGTTGGCTATCACTTTACAGTGTGTGGGCGCCATAGCAGCTCAAGAGCCGCTAGCTTCTTGGCACAATACGCAAAGTAAACAGACCATAATGGCTTTTGTAAAAGAGGTGACAAGTCCAAACTCAGCTAATTTTGTTAAAAAAAGTGAGCGGATTGCCACATTTGATAACGACGGCACTTTATGGGCAGAACAACCCATCTATACCCAGTTACTTTTTGCTATTGAACGTATTTATACATTAGCGCCAAGTCACCCTGAATGGAAAAACAAAGAACCCTTTTCTTCATTGCTCAAAGGCGATATTCCCGGCGCCCTAACCCACAGTAAAACAGCGGTAAATGATATTGTCATGGCAGCTAATACCGGCATGGATAACGAGACTTATTATGCGCTAGTATCGCAATGGATTAAAACAGCTAAACACCCGGTTACCCAAAGACCATTTACTAACATGGTGTACCAACCTATGTTGGAACTGATCCGCTTCTTGCAGCAAAACGGGTTTAAAACCTATATCGTTTCAGGTGGTGGTATTGAGTTTATTCGAGCATGGTCTGAATCGGTTTATGGCATTCCCCCAGAACAGATAATAGGCAGTACCGTAAAAAGAACCTACGCATTACAAAATAATAAAATGGTGATTGTTCGTCACCCTGAAATGGATTTCTATAACAACAATCGCAACAAAGTGATCGCCATCAATACGCACATTGGACGCCGTCCGATTGCTGCATTTGGTAATTCAGATGGCGACATGCACATGTTAGAATATGTATCGAAAGGAAAAGGGGCTCGCCTTAGTATGTTGATCCACCATACTGACAAAAAACGGGAATGGGCTTATGACCGACAATCTGAAATTGG
>CAZMDX010000442.1:0-4427 GCA_964564805.1 uncultured Pseudoalteromonas sp.
ACCCTTTGCGCAACGTTTATTAGCAAAAGTAGCTGCAGGTCAGGTGGACGATGCCGTTGCACCTTTTGTGTTGCAGTATTGTGCGGCGCATATTTGTTATTTAGCCAAAATTAATATTCAGGCAGGTCAATTAAGTCACGCTAAGCAGTTACTCGAACACCCTGTTTGCAAATTAAAGCCATTACATCGTACGTTATTTGGTTATTGGTTAATTACACAATTTCTTTTTTTAAAGATAACAAATCTGACGCGAGTAAATCATCAAGCTACACGTCACAACTCACCTTAGTAAGAGGTAAAACATGAAACTTAACGCAATTTGTATTATTAAGAACGAAGCAGATATTATTTTAGAAACCTTGAATAATGCCCTCAGGTTTTGTGACAATATTTATGTGTTTGATAATGGTTCAACCGATGGTAGTTGGGAACTTATTTGTGAAAAGGCGATGAATGATAAGCGTGTAGTGATCGCTGTCCATACTGATGAGACCTATCGAAATCAATTTCGGAATCGTGTTTACAACATGTTTCATCATCATTTTTTAGAATCAGACTGGTGGTACATTTTAGACGCTGATGAAATACTTACCGAAGATCCACGGCCTATGTTAGTCAAAGCCATGCAGCGCGGTAAAAACCAAATGCGCGTATGGCAGGCACAATTCTATTTTACCAACGTTGACCTAGACGTATACGACCAAGAAAACAAGGCATTAACTGTATCTGAGCGTCGCCGTTATTATCGGATTAACTGGCGTGAACCACGGTTTTTTAGAAATTCACCTAGTGAAAAATGGCCAGAAAATATTAGTGGTAAAGTACCTCCATTTTGCCAGAAACTATACCGTCCATCTCCTATCTGTCGTCATTACGCAGAACGTACACCAGAACAGATTAAAATACGCCGCGAAATTCGTCTGAATAATCCTTACAGCTTTTTGCATGTTAAAAATAAATCTAACGATGATTGGTTAAAACGTTCAAAGGATTGTTTTTATTATCAAGAGGGTACAAAAATGTCATTTCCTTTCACGGACAGAATAGTTTACTACACCAGTCAAACTAGATATTGGCTGATATGGAGGGCAAAAAATGTTTTGTCGTTAAAGCATGAATTTCTTTCAAAGTTGGTTAAGTTCAAAAAAGAGGCATTAACAAATTTATGTAACTGTTTATCATAAACGACTTATTGGAAGTTTAGGATAAGTCGATGCAAAAGAATATGAAGCTTTGGCTAAATATGTAGTCAAAGGTTCCAAAGCTCAGAATACTCAAATAATTTAGTCTAAGGAAAAAAATAAAAATTGAGGTTCTATTAAACAAAAAGTTTTAGAAACTTGAAGACTACGACGAGCGTGCTAAATCGGTGGTTAATAACAAACGTAGTAGCCACATCACTAGACGCAGAAAACAGAAAGCAGAAAACAGTGAGTTTAATCTCGGCACACTGCGAGATTCTGATGAGCCTAAGTTAGTCTAGAAAAACTAAGCCCATTAATTCGTAAACTGCAGCAATGGATGGTCTGATTTTTTTTGTATTCAGGTAACACTTCTACCATCCCATCAAATAATGGCAACCACATAAAATCATTTACAGTCTTCTAACGACAATTAAGTCAACAGCCTAAAGCTTATTAAATTATGAAGTGGTTTTATCAATGTATTATCGCTAAATTTTTAGCGGTCTTACTAAGTTAAAAGGCTTATTCTTCTATTAAAATTTGAACTTACCTTGGTTGACAGTTCAAGAAACAACATTAAATAGATTTGAAATGTATTTAGAGCAAGGGTTCTGAACGTTCTTAGTTGTGAAAAACATAGTTGTGTTGATTAAGAACTGTCGTATTCATTAGGTATCGTCTCTATTCTTGCTATAGTAAGTGCATATTTATTGAGTGTGTTACATTTTGAATTTCACCAGTCGTAAGCATGTAAGAGCTTAATCGTTTTTCTTTATGATTTTAATTCAGTTATATTTTGTAAACTAAAATAGAGATAATAGAAATATGCTGTGTATTACCTCATGATTAAATTATCTGACTACGAAGGCCGCTTATTTTGAAGCACTATATTATTAGGATTACCCAGTCCATTAAACGCCAAAATTCTGCTGCAAAACATAAGGCACTTATTCCGCTGAAGCGAAGTTTGTTGGTGGTTAAACAAGGATTGGCACAGGAAACCCGTGAAACTAAGGTTATGTTAAGTACCTACAAACGATTCACTAAAGGCCAGGCTAGCAAGCTGGAAATGGAAGAAGCGAATAAACAATTTGTCGACGTTATTCGTGGGCTAGGATTGGGCGTACTGGCTGTTTTACCCTTTTCGCCCATCACATTACCGTTTGTTGTTAAGTTGGGGGAAAGAATAGGAATAAATGTATTACCAAGTGCATTTATAGTGGATTTACAGGAAGATAAAATTATTGTTATTCAACAAGACATTATAGTCGAGTCTGATGATGAGATTCACACCACTGACGATAAACCATAACCAATTTAGTTAATGCTTAGTCATCGTTTATGTTTAGAGACGCAACAGGTTTGATTAACGATAAGTTTGTTATGTAATCATCTTTACTTTTTATCACTAACCTTGATGACTAAACCAAGGAACGTCATTTTATACTATTTTATTTGCACCGCCATAATAGAGTTCCCATGCTTGTTATCGTTATTGATTAAAATATCGACTGTTATAGTCTGTTTCAATGGCACCGTTTTGAGGTGCAGGGTATCGATGTCTCCCTATTGATTCAAGTTGACTATTAATAAAGCTTGGAACAGTAAACCATTCATTAGCTCATTAGTTTGGTTCGCTATAAAATGTATAAATTCAACTGAAAATAACTAGTTAAGAAAATTAAAGTTTTAACGGTCTGGTTCTGTTGCGTCCGCTTCAGATCGCGCTTATTGTGTATTCACACGAACCGTTCGCTTAGAGCTTATGAAACAAATACCAAGTAAACACGATCGTTGGCCGCTTTTTCGGCAGGCCATTATTTTTCAATTAAAGCTAGGTTTAGATGCGCTGCGCGATATTTTGATGAGCCCCGTATCAATAGTGCTGGTAATAGCTGATATCGTCATGGCGAATAATCATCAGCAAAGTTATTTTGTTCGTCTTATGCGGCTAGGTAAAAAAAGTGATCATTGGATAAATTTATTTGGTGTTGACCTATCCAGTACACAAACCAAATATAGGGACAAGGACAATAAAGCCGCTGAAGAAAGTCATGTTGATTACTGGTTTATGAAAGTTGAAGAGGTGATTAAGGAACATCAGGTCGATGGTAAAATCAGTCAATCAGGAATAGAAAAACTCAAGCAATATTTTGGACGCGGCAATCAAGCTTCAAATAACTCAGAAAGTGAAAACTGATAATAGATATTAGCTCAATTCAACGTATATTCTCACAGAATACATGGCAGGTCACAATAGCCGATTTCCGTCATTTTTTGCCACATGTTGTGCTTTATTGTAGATTTGAGTGTCTACATTCATAAATCAGAAAACACATAAAAATAAATGTATTAATTGTTTCAATTATTATTAAGGGGGCGTGCGACTGTTAATTGATAGGATAACCATAAAATACTTTTCTATTTGGGTTCAATAGGTCAATATATCCCTAATAAAAAGTGTCGAATTAACTCAATTATATTTATATTTTAACGATTGGCAAGCCGTCAAACTTGCCCTATTTTATTTTTAATATTACTCCTCACAAACAACATTCTTAACTTCAGCAGGCTCAATAGCTGGAGCTTCTCGATCAGCTTTGCTAATGTATTTAGGCTTACTTTTAGAGGACAATTTAGCATTCGCTTTTTTTGCCCGCGCTTTTAAAATCTGATTACCTTTTTTACGACGGTTCATTTTGAATTCTCAGTCTAACACCAGCCTCATAATATCACTTTAGAACTTGGAACCAAATGTTATATCGATTTCTTTGCTACTTTATTGGTTGGTGGACATTTGTGAATACCATGTACCAGAAATGATAACGAGTAATGTGATAGCTATTAAAATCCGCAGGTGATTTTGACCAAGACCTTCGGCTTACCACTTAAAAAATGATCATGAAAATCAATAAGCCTCGGTACAAAGCCTTTACCTGTGGCATCTATATAAATGACTTCTTGTGGTAATTTACATGTGCTATTAATACAATTTACATTTTTCAACTGAAATACCTGGTTTCTTATTACTGGCTCTCTAAATGGCTCTATTTCAAAGTTGTCCGTTGACGACCCACATGTTTTGTTGTGTATCCTCACATAGATATCATTTACTGTGATATGCAATCACAAAAACGGACATGATAAGATAAGCAATAAAGTGAAATAATTGCCAATTTTTTTCATAACAAGACTCTACTGGGGTGGACTTACTTATTTTGAAAATAATCAATAATCAATAAT
>CAZMDX010000443.1:0-3147 GCA_964564805.1 uncultured Pseudoalteromonas sp.
ATTTTTTAAAAAAATAAATTAAGTGGTATTTTTAATAAAATCCAGATTAAGTCTCTACTTCTTTTTTCACAACGGCTAATACTCCACTACAATCCAACAAAAAGAGTTTGTCAAAGCCATGTAATTATAAACTGTTGAATTAAATGACAAAATCTTAAAAATCACTAATCTACCTACTGTAATCCTATCTGAAATAAACCCCTAACAGTATTAGTTGAGTTACTTTCAAAGAGCTGAGTCCATTTGGCTTGTGACTTTTAATCCTATGCAACGCTATAAAGTTATTCCGTTAACAATGAGTCAAAATATTCTAGAGTCCAAAATATGTCAGAAGATTTACCAGACAGAATTGAAGAAGTAGTACTGCAATAGTCACCGCTGATGCCGATAAAGAACAACCTTAACTTAGATCTTTACCGATTTAAGTAAAAGTTATTATTTGGCAGACCATTCCCAATCAAAAATAACTTGATGTATCAATTAAGATACGAAGTGATCGTAGGTCGGTATTGATCCATGCCACGGAACCAGAACAATATAATGTGCTGTTTACTGACATAGACGCCGATGAATTGCATAAACTAGCCGATCCTTCACTACAAGAATTATTTAAACGCGCCAATACCATATTAGATAGGCTTCCCATACATTTACCTTTAGCCGATGTATCTTTAGTCGACTTTTTGATCATTATCGCGCAAGGAGACAGACAACTGGTTGCCAAAAGATGTTGTTATAAGGATATGGTGCAATACCTGTGGTCGATAAAATCAAAAGCTAAATGGTCGAATCGACGTTACGGCAGCCTCAAGACTAATGCCGTTATATTATTAAAGCCACATAATGGCCCGCGCTGATATCGATGAAGACGAGGATTTATTCTGAGCACAACACAAAGCGCTAAAGCAAAAACTTGGTTAGGTTTTAATCTGCTAATCGCTTTTTCGATAATGCTTTATCGGTATCTTCGAAGCCACAATTGAACAGGTAATTACCTTAGCGATCTTAATGCTAGTAGTTGCAAGTACGAGTCATTGTTGAAAGCGATTGTTCGTGGTTAGCTGTGATGCAGATCACCTCAGCAATCGTTGGCACTTACCTCTCTAAAAAATATCAAATAGCAGGGTTAAGTATTGTGATCAAGGCAGTTGTTACTGGTACTGTCGTACAAAGGTTTAACGATCCACTATTAGGAATGTAAGTTGATATCGTCATTTTTCTTAATATTGTTTTAGCAGCATTGGCTAGGATATTTGTCTTCCTGATAATAGACAAACATAAAATTAATCTTGCAGTTTATGGTCAGTGTTTTGGCCATCGAAAATCAAGTCATTGGTTTTACACATTTACTGGGACGAAGGATATTTTTTGATTTAATTGCTGGAGTTCTGTGAAGTCTAAACCTACGGGCTAATAACGCAGGTTCAGGTTTCTTTGAATGTAACGTTAAAGGTGAGGTTCTACTTGGCTTAGGCAGCGTGCTATTCCAGTTGCGTCAAGCATAACCATCACTGAACCTCGGCCATTTCTGGACCTGAAATATCCCTTTAATGCGCCTTTATGGCTATTTAAAGATAGTTTTCCAGAATTTGACTGGAACTCTCCTAAATTTAGATTATCTAGCATCGCATTTTCTTTTGCTCTGACGTCTGCATCCAGAAGTAGCTCACGTAATTCTTTCAGCTTTATATTATTCAAATTCATGATGACACTGTTAACCATATATTCATCGGAAACATAAAAAGTGGCGACCTTATCAGCCTCATTTGAATAACCAATTTTTATTTTGTTATCCACAGAGTTAAGCTCACAAACTTTTACACGACCCGTGCCAGCTTTATCGAGTGCTCTTATTTGCATTTCTATTATTATTTCTTCAGGAGTTCTGCCCGGCGCACCGCCCACTGATAATTGATCACACTTTATTTGGCTAAAAAGAACTGTATGAAAAATTTCAGCGTTCTTATCTAGGTATCGGTACTCTACACTTAGTCCAATAGTTCTGGCGGCACTTTCGTTTGTTCCTTCCTTACAAAAGTTAACACCTATAGTGCCGAGTAATTGCTCTTCTATTTTCAATAACTCTTCTTTACTGATTTCTTTTTTAGAGCGGTGATTAACTTGGATTTCTATCACATGAGTATTACCGTCAATAAATGAATTACGAAGAATATTATTGTCATCTATATTTATTGGATAAGTATTTTCTTGCCCGGCAATTTCATCTTTGTATTCTTGTTGCAACATCAAATTTTCTTGAGCACTTACAGAAGAAGTAAACACAATGAAAGATAAAGTTATCAATACTCTTTTCACTAATTAATCCTTAGTTACCGTTTTAATACTAGGTGACTGTTGTTATTCAGACTGCGATAAGTCACTTGGTAATAGTGCAAATTCAAGTGAAGATTATAGTGATGAAAACTACATAGAGCCCTATTATAATTCAATCTGGAATAAAAGAGTGAGAATAAAAGGAGCAAAGTGAAGTTACGGCGTGGGTAACCCTTTATGAAAATTTTTCAGTGGGAAAGTAAGTTTTTCTATGGTCTCCATTTTCCTGATAGGTTTTACTGAGCTTTTGAGCGAATGAACTATAGTTAAACAACTTTTCTCATCAATTATGATTAGTCAACATCTTCAATATTTGTTTGACCCACATGTTATTTAACATGCCATATTTACGATGAATATAATCATGGATTGAGTGATGATAGTTGCAGTTCACATTAAGGACTACTTCACTCATCCTCCCAAGGCAGTCGTATAATATGCCCAAATTCTGGTTTATCTTCGAGGATTAGGCTTTCATGCTCACAAAAACCTAAGATGATACAGGACTGATTATTTATTTTTAGATTCTTTTCAGTTAATACCTCGAATCATGTGCCGGTTAAACACCTCTTTAACTTTTGAAGGTTGTTAACTTTTAGTTGATTCTCAACAGCTTCTCAAATTGCAGTTGCAGTTTTTTTTGGGTCTTAATTATCCATCTTTTAATTTCTATTCAAATGCAGAAAATTATGGACAATAGATGTATTGTTTAATTCATAAATAGTCACCAAACTGTTTTCATAAGCAAAATTTCAATCATTCTTTCACAATCATTCTTTTACAATCTCAAAATATTATTATTACGATAGACAG
>CAZMDX010000444.1:0-3428 GCA_964564805.1 uncultured Pseudoalteromonas sp.
GCTGAAGAATAGCTCAAGCCATGACGACACTTGCATTGAATTTTGTGTTTATTTTAGCCGCGAAGCTCAGCAAGTTGAAATTCTGCTACTACAGAAACAATTTTGATCATCATTATTTCTTATAGAGGTTCTTTGGGCATGTAAAACGTTTGGTCTTTTTATGTTAATAATGATGTAATCGTATTTTGCTCAATTTCATAATTAATCATTATTAAGTAATGACGTAGCGACATGCTGAAGAGTGTGTACGTTTTAATTTTAGTCCAATCTGAGAGTAACCATATGCTAAAAACAAGACCTAACGGAGAAGTTCAACCTGGTATTAAATGGGGGCCATTTACCATGCGGATCCCGTTTATACATATGCGTTTCTCATTATCTGACTTGCTTCAGGGGTCAGCAGTCGCTGGCGCAACAGGCATGGCTTTGGTACCTTATTTTATGGCTTTATTGGGGCTGAGCTTCGAAGAAGCTGTCACCATGGCTATGTTTCATAGTACGCTTATTTCTTTTTCATGGATGTTCTTTGGCGACCCTTATGCGCCGGGTTGGCTAACCCCTGCAATACCTTTTGTTGTTGCTTTTATTACAGCACCCGCATACATAGGGGATCATGTTTCTCAGTTTCAAGCCATGACTGCACTTTCATTGAACTTTGCGTTCATTTTGATTGTGCTGGGGGCAACTGGACTTGGCGCTAAGTTAATTAAAATTGTGCCAAATGTGTTCAAAGGTGGGATTATACTGGGTGCTGCAATTGCCGCTTTTTTGCGGGTAACTAAAGACGGCGATGCGGCAAATGTATTTCAATCTGCACCTATAGCCGGAACGTTGGGGGTGGTAGTCTGTTTAGTCTTTGCTTTTTCTAAACCTTTACAAGCGCTTGCGATGAATAAAAAATGGCTGGCGACTATTCTTGGGTTTGGTTTATTACCCGGGTTTGTTATAGCGGGCATTGTCGGTTTTTTCACGGGTGAGTTTCAATACAATATTCGTTGGGAAATACTTGATGTAGGGGCTTCGACCGCTTCTTTGTGGGAGAAAGCATCACCTTTTGCGATCGGTTGGCCGCCTGTTGAGACTTTGCTTGCTTCATTTCCATTGGCATTAATCACCTACATCTTGTTTTTTGGTGATGTGGTGACTGGCAATGAAATGATTGAACAAGCACAAACCATTCGCACAGATGAAAAGCTTGAGTTAAATGCAAGCAGAGCTCACATGGCTACTGGTATTAGAAATATTTTAATGGGTATTATTGCGCCTTTCTTTGCTACTCAAGGCGTGTTGTGGACCGGCATTCAAGTGATTTTGTTGAAACGTTGGACTCAAGGAAGAGATAAGTTGGACTCAATTTTTGACAGCATAGGAAGTTTTTATGCATTTGGTTTACCTTTCTTGTTTATATTGCTGCCATTCGTGACTTTGCTAGAACCTCTATTACCTCTGGCTTTGGCGGTTACACTTGTGTTGACTGCTTTTGCCTGTGCCACATTAGCCTTATCACTTGTCAATGATGCGACAGAGCGAGGGGCGATGGTTATAACAGCAATGGCATTTAGTGTTTTCGAACCTTGGTTAGGTTTATTAGTGGGCATTATTGTGATTGCAGCTTTATGTGGTATTCAGGTATTTATACCGAAAAAAGAAAAGAAAGTGTAACGTATTTATCAAGGCTGCTCTTTGAGGGGCAGTCATGATTGCAGTATCGTTGACTATTTTTACTTCGCCGTGGCGGGTAAACACTGTTTAATCTTAACCTGAACGTTCTATTTTGTGAGAGTACGTCAGACTATTCACTTCTTTTTCTTACTAAAGTTGTCTAACACTAGCAGTAAACATGTATCCCACGCTGCGCACTGTCTTTATTAATGGTACTGAATTGACGGAACGTTTTAGTTTTTTACGCAGCCGACTGACAAGGCCATCGACACCTCTGTCATAACCTACCCAGTCAAGATTGTGCAGTTGATTTAGCAAAAAGTCTCGAGAGAGCACGCGATTAGGCGCCTTGACAAATGCTCTCAATAAATCGAATTCTGCGGTGGTTAACTCTACCTCCTTGCCATCTTTTGTAATCAAGCGACGTGAACTCAGATCCAGTTTCCAATGAAGAAACTCGGCTATCTCCTGTTTTAGGCACACTGCTGGTTCTGGATATTTGCTACCGTGAGTTCGTCTAAATACCGCTTGAACCCGAGCTAATAATTCTCTCGGACTAAATGGTTTGATGATGTAGTCATCAGCCCCTATTTCTAGGCCTACTACACGGTCAATTTCACTAGTTTTTCCAGAGACAATGATAATTCCTACGTCTGATCCTGCTCGGATCTCCCGCATAAGCGTGAGTCCATTTCCATCTGGAAGACTTAAATCAATAAGAAAAAGATTGATAACATGCTTTTTTTTTAACTTTTCAAATGTATGAATGTTTTGTGCAAGCAAGATAATAAAACCTTCATTTGACAAGGCTTCTTCTAATTCCTCTAAGGTAGCTCTATCATCTTCTAATATAAGAATTATGGGGCAAGTATTTATGTTTTGGTCTGTCACTTAATGAGTTCCCGAATAGCTAACACTTATTAGTTTTGCACAAAATTGCACAAACCCCGCATACTCATTACATATTTTGCATTTAGAATTTGTATCAAATTGCAAACTTAACTCCATTGGATATAGCATGCAACCTAGAACAGTAGTTTTAAACAACTCAGTTTTAGTCGTTGATGACGATACTGAAGCACTTGAGGAGATGGCTGATGCTTTAGTAAGTAATGGCTTGGAAGTGTACATTGCCAGCGGAGTAGAACTGGCTCTAGAACTCGCTAGGAAGCAACGCCCAAAGTTCATCATTATGGATTATCTACTACGTGGTTGCACTGGAACAGAAGCGGCTAGCGAAATCCACAAATTTCTGCCAGAAACGCAAATTATTATGATATCAGCATTAGATGGACTCGCTCAACTAATGACAGCCACAGACTTTGGTGAAATCGTTATCTTGAAAAAACCTTTATCCATGGACAGCATTAGCTGTTTTATTAAAAACCGATTAGATTAAGACATTATTAGTCACAAATGATCGCAGATTTTTGGGATATGAAAACTTACATATAATGACAACAACAGGTAGCAAAATGAGTGACATAATTTAAGTTTTTCACATGAGGTGGTAAATCGACTCAACTCAAGATACCTCAATTAAACCTGAAGCATTGATGCTTAATGATGGCTCTCAAAATTCAGTTGAAGCAGCTAAATTACTGTTTTTATGCGGTTCGATATGACGTTAAGCAGACGGTGACATAACCTTGATACTGGATGTCGTTGAACTAAGTTTAGATATTCCGATATTGGTCACTATTATTTAAATATTGGGTTTAGATAACTTACCAATAATTAGCAAACTTAAAATAAAAATAAAAATA
>CAZMDX010000445.1:0-7172 GCA_964564805.1 uncultured Pseudoalteromonas sp.
CCCAAAAATCACCGGGGAACTGATGATAACCCTTAGACAAAAATTTAATGTCGGTCACCATCTGATCGGTACGGTAGTCTTCGACATGGGCCAAACCAGCACCCTTGGCCTTTAAGCGCATATTGATATCTTTGGTGACCAATACCACTTGTTTAGTATGCTGCGACTTTTGTAAATACAGTGCACTATTAATAATACGGTTGTCGTTTTCGTTACTCGTGAACACTTGTTGCGAAACAGGCATGCCATGGTCAACAAAAATTGACAGGCTGCCTGTAGGTGCTGACTCTCCAGCACCCATGCCTTGCATTGATACACCCTGCATCAAGTCTTCAGGTGTGGCGTCGTGAAGTAAGTCTTCCATTGCGCGAATAGATACGCGAGCGTCCCGAGCCACGTCTTTTTTGCTGTCTTTTATATAATCCAGCTCTTCAAGCACGGTCATGGGCACAACAACGTCGTTTTCTTTGAAGGATAAAAAGGCAAGGGGTTCATGAAGCAGTATATTAGTATCTAACACGTAAATTTTTGTACTTGCTACTTTTATTCGTGACATCCGGCGCTCCTTTAGGACTTTGATACAGTACCTGCCAGTTAAGTCATATTTTTTGATAGGCCTTCGTGCATTTGATAAACACTTATGCTTAAAACATACTTAACTACAGGCTAACCACTAAACAATAAAACACTTTCTCCAGACAATCATCTACTTTTAGACGGTGCAGGATAAATTTTTTGCTACAATGCGCACTCCACTGGCTTCCAGTGACTTGGCGTGATTCCACAGCAGTAATTTCATAGGTGAGGACAGGACAATGGCTAAGCAACAATTTTTTGCCTTGGGGCAACGTTGGCTCAGTGATACTGAGACTGATTTGGGTCTAGGTACCATAGTGCAAATTGAAGCACGCACAGTCACAGTACTGTATCCAGCTACGGGTGAAAGTCGTGTCTATGCGGCTCAGACTGCTCCTTTGACGCGTATAGAGTTTGTGCTTGGCGATAAAGTAAAAAGCCACGAAGGCTGGGAGCTGCTAGTTGAGCAAGTACAGGAAAAAGATAACCAACTTATATACATTGGACATCGAACTGACAATAATAAAGCGGCTACTCTAAAAGAAACCTTCGTCGATCACCATTTTCAGCTTAATCAACCAGAACAACGATTACTGAATGGACAGTTTGATGACCCCAAATGGTTTGACTTACGCGAACAATGTCTGTCCCATCAATTCGATCACAGCACCTCATCGTTACTCGGTTTTGTTGGTGCAAGAGTCGATCTTATCCCTCACCAGTTACACATAGCCTCTGAAGTAGGTGGACGGCATGCTCCAAGAGTATTACTGGCTGACGAAGTTGGTTTAGGTAAAACAATTGAAGCTGCCTTAATTATTCATCAGCAATTACTCACTGCCAGAGCACAACGGGTGTTGATTGTTGTGCCATCTAGTTTGGTACATCAGTGGTTGGTAGAAATGCTTCACAGAGTTAACTTGGCTTTTTCTGTATTTGATGAAGAACGCTGTGAGGCTATGTCAGAAGATGCCAGTAATCCATTTGAAGCTGAACAACTGATCATATGTAGTCTTGACTTTTTGACCCACAACAGTCGTTACTACCAACAAGCACTTGAAGCAGATTGGGATTTAATGGTGGTAGATGAGGCACATCATTTAATCTGGTCGCAAGGCCAGCCTTCCCAACAGTATCAAGTTATAGAAGGCTTAGCCAACGTCACTAAAGGGGTCTTGCTGCTTACCGCCACCCCTGACCAACTTGGTCATGAAAGCCACTTTGCTAGACTAAGACTACTCGACCCTGCACGTTTTCATGACTATCAAAGCTTTGTCGCAGAAGAGAAACAGTATAGCCAATTGGCCACTGCTATTGGCCCATTGCTTAACGGAGAAAAATTAAGCGACCATAATATTCAGGCTATTAGTCAATTTGCAGCAGCTGATATGTTGAAAGGTATTAATGCATCAAACCCAGAAGCTAAGACCAAATTACTGCACACTTTGTTAGATCAACATGGCACAGGACGATTACTATTCAGAAACAGTCGGGCCGGAGTAAGTGGCTTTCCAAGTAGAAAATTATTCAGTTATTCATTAACCCAACCTATTGAGTATTCTTTACTTCTAGCAGAAGAACCAAATAATCTACAGTTACAGTTGACCCCAGAAAGGCATCCAGACGTGGTCAATACTTGGGTTCATTTTGATCCCAGAGTTGATTGGTTTATAGCTCAGTTAAAGTCATTAAAGGGCGAAAAAGTTCTAACGATTTGTGCTAATGCCAGTTCTGCATTGCAATTATCAGAGGCATTGCGAGTAAAATCAGGCACACGCTCAACTGTATTTCATGAAGGTATGGGGATCGTTGAACGAGACAGAGCGGCTAATTATTTTGCTCAATCTGAAGACGGTGCTCAAGTGCTAATCTGCAGCGAAATAGGCAGTGAAGGTCGTAACTTCCAGTTTGCACATCACTTAATTTTGTTTGATTTACCTTTAGTACCTGACCTTTTAGAACAACGCATAGGTCGCCTCGATCGTATAGGCCAGCAACACGATGTGTGTATTCATGTTCCTTATTTTGATATGAGTGCTCAGCAAGTGTTACTTGACTGGTATCACCAAGGTTTAGGGGCTTTCGAGCATACTTGCCCCACTGGAATGACGGTGTATGAAGAAACTCAAGAAATGTTACATGCCTGTATTCAAAGTCCTGAAGATATCCCAAAATCAGAACAGCTGATTAATCAAACCGCTAGCCTACACCGCGAACTCAAGTTAAAACTTGAGCAAGGTAGAGATAAATTATTAGAGCTCAATTCATCGGGTCGAGGAAGAATTGACATCTTTTTAGAGCAAATTTTGCAGGCAGAACAGTCACCTAAGCTCGAACTCTTTATGACTCGCCTCTTCGATGCCATTGGTTTGTTACAAGAAGATCATGATGAAAGCTGCTATTTATTACGCCCTACGGAAACCATGATTAGCTCTCTTCCGGGTTTAGACGAGGAAGGTATGACCATTACCTATGAGCGCACAACTGCAACATTATTAGAACATGTCACTTTCCTAAGTTGGGACCACCCGATGATCCAGCATGCTATGGATATGTTGACCACAGACGTGATAGGTAAAAGTTCTATCGCGTTTTGCCGAGATAAAAGCAAACCTGCCGGTGCTTATTGGCTAGAATGTCTTTTTGTACTTTCAGCTAAAGCGGCAAAAGGTATGCAACTTTCCCGATTCTTACCGCCAACACCGCTTAAGGTTTGTATTGATGCCAAGTCACAATCAATAATCAAACCATTTATTCAATTAGAACCTGTACTCCCAAAGATGGGCAATCAGCTCATCAGCGCGCTTAAAACACAGGTGGAAAAATGCCTACATAATGCCTACCAACAAGCTGAGCAAGAAGCTGGACTTATAAAAAATGAACGAATAACTCAAATGCAAGAATTGTTAGGTAGTGAATTAGCCAGATTACAAAGTTTACAAAAAGTGAACCCTGCTATTCGCGATGAAGAGATTGAACACGTGTCTAATCAGATCGACAGTCTTGAGAGCATCATGGGCGAGGCAAGATTAAATATTGAGGCTGTCAGGCTGATTGTGAATAATCCTAAGTAAAGGCTAACATATGGAAATTTTAAACTACAATCCCCCTTCGGAACCTTACTTAGAGATTGTCTTTCAAGATGATGACATCGTGGTATTTAATAAACCCAGCGGGTTGTTAAGTGTACCAGGTAAAGAACATGCTGATTGTTTACAAGCCCGAGCACAAACAGCGTTTTCTACCGCGACAATAGTCCATCGATTAGATATGGCTACATCAGGATTGATGGTGATGGCCTTAAACAAGCCTGCTCATAGGCATATATCCAAGCAGTTTGAATTGCGTGAAACAGCTAAAGTTTACCAAGCTATTGTTTTTGGTATCCTGCAACAAGACTCTGGCGTAATCAACTTACCGCTGATTTGTGACTGGCCAAACCGTCCAAAACAAATGGTCGATCATGAACAAGGTAAAAAATCGCTTACACACTGGCGGGTGCTTGAAAGAAATACCAATACAACACGTTTAGAACTAAAACCAGTTACAGGTCGTTCACATCAACTAAGAGTGCATATGTTAAGTATTCAGCACCCTATTTTAGGTGACACTTTGTACGCCCACAATCAAGCCTTAGTTATGGCTAATAGACTTAACTTACATGCGATGTTTCTTAGCTTACGCCATCCAGTCACAGAACAAACGTTATATTTTGAGTCTAAAGTACCGTTTTAGTGAGTCTATTAGTGCGTTTTGACAACAACTATTTAAGGTGTTCATTGCGCAATATTCCATACATTCTCATATCATGGAAACCATTATTCCAGTAACACTTTCCACGTAAGGTCCCCTCTAAACAAAATCCTAAATTTTTCAATAATTTTTCTGATGGCTGATTACTCGGTAAAATGAGTGCTTCAACACGATGCACATAAAAATGAAAATCCTCAGAAAAAATAAAATTAATAATAGTACCTACCGCCTCTGATGCATAACCTTTACCCCAAAAGTGTGTAGACAATTCGTAACCCACAACTGCGCTGTGATCAAACTCGTTCCAATGAGTGAAACCACAGGTACCCAAGAACACACCCGATAATTTGTCACGAATTGCCCACCTAATTCCGGTGTTACTATCAAATCGAGCATCAAAATAAGCAATCAATCGATCCGCTTCACTAATGGTTTCGAAGCGTTCAACATCGTAATGTTCGATGATTTCAAGATCTGAGAATATAGCAAACAGAGGTTCACGATCATCTTTTGTGAGTCGATTAAGTATTAAACGCGAAGTTTCAAGCGTTGGAAATTCTAGGTTAGACATGAGGCCTCTGATAAAAAAATATACGTTAACCTATTATTAACGAAATAATGATGACTGCAAAATTAAAGAACTACCTATTACTTTCCGATAAACTATCTGAGTTCATTATTTAGAGTCATTATCGTTATTAAATTTTTACTTTTCATTCTTCTCGCTTCACTGTGTTCGCATAGTTTAGCGACCCCAAATAACCAATTACTAAGAACATTGGATATTCAACGTGGGCTATTTGCTGATGCTTATCAAAGTTTTGATGTTGACGGCCAACCAATTATTTATGTACTACAAGAGAACACTACGGCCATTACTAGAGGTGTAGCAGTAATGATTGCTGACAGTGGTATACCCATAGTCGGCCAAGAAGGATTCTCCGCTTTAGCCAACGAACTCAATAAGCTGGGTTGGGTCACTATTTTACTGCAAGCTCCCGACATAGGTTTCATCCCCACATTTTCTAAAAATGTAGATATGAAGGATGATGTAAAGACAACCGTTGCAAAAGAAATTGATATCACCACCAAAAAACAAATACCCACCTCATCGAAAGCGGATCTAGATATAAGTCAGTCTGCAGTGACGACCATAGACAAGCAGTCATTTGTAAAACATGAACAACAGCTCGTCTCTCATTTACAAGCTGCCTTCAAAAAATCTCAAGAGTACCCCGGCTTTTTCCTGGTCATCAGCAAAGGTACCAGTGCCGCTTGGTTAAGTAAAATTTATGCAGAAGAAACCTTAAAAGCACCAAACGCTTTTGTGGTGATCAGTCCGTTTTGGCCAGACAGAGAAAAAAATCAACGTCTACCACAGTGGATTGCTAACACGCCTATGCCAGTGTTAGATTTGTATAACAGCAGGGATAATGGATGGTCGCAAAAGACCGTTGCTCTTCGTGAAATCGCTTCGGTCAAATCACTAAAATTGCAATATCGACAACGAGAATTACTCGGATCTAATACATACCACCAATATAACGTTTATCTTAGTAAAGAAATTTATGGGTGGCTTAGTCATATGGGGTGGTAGTAGAGTCTTTGTATCAGTATATGCCAATAATTCTTATTCAAATTAGGACTCTAATCCCTGTAAAAATAAAAAACAGAGCTATACTTGGGATCAGTCGTTACCACCAATTAAGAAGGCTTTTTATCAGTGTCCACAGTTAGTAATTTTGTAGAACATAAGTCTAAACAACTGGCGTATTTTGTCCGGAGTTTCCTACAAAAAAAAATTCCTTATTCAGAGTTGGATTTATTTTTCTGGGATACCATGGAAGAATGGAACCAAGTTGAAAAAGGTAAACATTTGCCTTACGAGAAAACCGAACAAGTGTTTTGGCACGTATTACATCAGGTTCATTACTGGCCTCAGGACACCCTTATCGGGGACCCATACTTAAGAGGTGAACTAGAAACCTGCATTGATTGCCTAGAGAGTGAAGGTAACTACCCATTACCATTAGATTGCATTGGAATAAGGCCTTAGAACTCCCTTAATTTTAGCTAACAATATAAATATTGAAGTCCTATAATTTATCCTGACACGGACTTTTATCTTTTTTCAAGATGATGGATAGTTTCTCTTATAAATCTCAAAAATAATAATCTGGAATAACCATTAGTACGGCCAGTATAAAAGATACAGCTAAGTTTCCATCCGTCGAATCTACAAAAACTACTACGTGTGGCGACAACAATACAGCTGAGTCAGCTTGATGGAGTCCCTCGATTCATATCAAAGCGTTTATTGGCCCACAAAATCAACACCAATACAGGAACCCCCATCAATGCAGTACTTAAGAAAAAGTATTGGTAACCTATCGTTTCAACAATCGTACCTGAATAACCACCCAATATTTTTGGTAGTAAAGTCATTAACGAGCTAAAAATAGCATATTGCACGGCAGTAAATGAGATATTGGTTAGACTAGATAAAAAAGCAATAAAGGCAGCACTAGCTAAACCTGCTGATAAATTGTCTGCCGAAATAACCACATACAATAAAGTCATGTCGTGACCGATTTGCGCAAGCAACATAAACAATAGATTAGTTAGCGCCGATAATAGAGCGCCTAAAAACAGAATTTTCAATACACCAAAGCGTATACTCAATAGACCACCTAAAAACCCACCCATAATAGTCATTATTAAGCCAAATGTTTTCACCACACTGGCAATTTCAAGTTTAGTAAAACCCAAATCAAGATAGAATACATTGGCTATCACGCCCATCACAATATCAGAGATCCGATACAAACCAATCAAGGCTAATA
>CAZMDX010000446.1:0-3822 GCA_964564805.1 uncultured Pseudoalteromonas sp.
AATTGTTGGAACTTATAACCTTCTTTAGCTAAACGGCGTTGCAGGGTGCTTTCGCTCATGTGTAATTGACTGGCAACAAGCCTACTCGTTGGGAATTCTGTTCCTGATTGTAATAACACTTCTTGTACTCGTTCGCTTACCATACCTCTATGAGTATCTCGAGATAACAATCTATCGCACTCTCTTCTAAAAATGTCTCTGGCAACTGGATTAGCGGTGACAATACCCATATTTAAGCTTGCTTCATCAAAACTCAATACACTTCGAGTACTGTTAAATTTAACTTTTGAACCAAATAATTGTTGGTAGGGGGTTTTGTCGTATGGGGCATCATAATCAAACTCTACATGAACCGATACTCTGCCTTTGGGAATTAAAGTATTTCCACTCCTCATAATGGCAGAGTAAAGAAGCTCAATGTAGAATCGTTCAAGGTCATCTGGTAAATGTGGCGCTTTAATTAAGACTTCAACGCGGTTTTCCCGTGACAACATTTTCACATCTAAACTAGGTAACAACGCTTTGTTATACCGCACCATCAATTTAAGTGCGTCGCCGATGGTGGTACTCGTAATGATTGCATACCCAAAGATCCCCTGAGATGGAATGTCCATACTTGAGCCAACTAATAAACCAAGTTGACGATCTTTGCTCATCTCAATCGCATTGGTTGAGATTGTATCAAGTTGTTGAGCTGTCAAATTGAGCTCTTTATCTAGATCAGCTTCATTAATACCTGAATTATTGAAGAGGCAATTAACATCAAGTTTTCGTACTTTTAAGATTTTAATTAAGGTTTTTATATAATATGAATGCATTTTCGATAGTAAACAACAATGTTAGATTGATGGTATTTGACACTATGATTGATGGTATTTAACCCCTTAATTATAGATTGGTCAACTATAATCACTTTCGATTTTGATGCTAACGAACATAAAGAGGTAAACAGTATGCCAATGTATAAGGCACCTTTAAGAGATATTAAATTTTTAATGAGAGATGTTTTAGATTATTTTCCTCATTATGAATCGTTAGCAAATGGTTCAGATGCTACCCCTGACATGGTTGACGCTATTCTAGAAGGCATCGCTACTTTAAGTGAAGAAGTCTTGGCTCCACTAAATTTATCTGGTGACAAAGAAGGCTGTCATTTTAATGATGGGGCAGTGTCTACACCAAAAGGCTTTAAAGAAGCTTATCAACAGTACGTTGCTGGTGGTTGGCAAGGTCTGTCTTTCCCTGAAGAACATGGTGGGCAAAATTTACCTACATCAATTAATTTGATAAAAGCAGAGATAACAGGCAGTGCAAACTGGTCTTTCTCGATGTATCCGGGGCTAAGTATGGGTTGCGTTAACACTGTATTAGAGTACGGCTCTGACCTGCAGAAAAAACAATTTATGGGACCCTTAGTCAGTGGTCAGTGGAGTGGCACCATGTGTTTGACTGAGCCTCAATGTGGTACTGATCTGGCACAAGTAAAAACGAAAGCTGAGCTCAACCAAGAAGATGGTAGCTACCGATTGACTGGCACCAAGATATTTATTTCGGCTGGTGAACACGACTTAACAGAAAACATTATCCACATTGTATTAGCACGTATACCTGGCGCGCCCAAAGGTACCAGAGGCATTTCATTATTTTTGGTGCCAAAGGTGAATGTTGACAATGATGGTAAGTTAACAGACAGAAATTCCGTACATTGTGGCTCAATAGAACACAAGATGGGAATTCGTGCTTCAGCAACCGCCGTTTTAAACTTTGATGGTGCGACTGGTTATTTAATTGGTAAAGAGAATGAAGGCTTAGAAGCGATGTTCACTTTTATGAACACTGCCAGAATAGGTACAGCGCTACAGGGGGTTTGCCATGCTGAATCATCATTTCAGGGCTCACTTGCTTACGCTAAAGATCGTCAATCTATGCGTGCTTTATCGGGTAAAAAACAACCTGAATCTGTTGCCGATGCCATTATATGGCACCCAGACGTTCGCAAAATGCTATTAACTCAACGTGCTATTGCAGAAGGCGGCAGGGCGATGATTTATCATGCCGCAAAAATTGCTGATAAAATGTTTAATGCCACTGTTGCAGGCGATACTAAAAAGCAAAAGGCTTACGATGATGAGTTAGGATTTTATACTCCTATCCTTAAAGGTTTTATCACAGAGTTAGGTTTAGAATCTGCAAACTTAGGTATGCAAGTGCTAGGTGGGCATGGTTATATTCACGAACATGGTATGGAACAAATTGCTCGTGACGCAAGAATAGCGACGTTGTACGAGGGAACAACCGGTATACAAAGCTTAGACTTATTAGGCCGTAAAGTACTGATGTCAAACAAAGGGCAATCAATTCGTGACTTTAGCAAAGTGATTTTTTCATTCGCCAAGCCACATTTATTTTCAAGTGGCCCAGTGGGCAGTATGGCACGTAATTTATGTAAGCGCGCAGTCGAATGGAACGTTATGACACTGCGTATTATGTTGGGTGCGGCGAAAGACCGAGAGTTAGTAGGGTCTGCTTCGGTTGATTACCTCATGTACTCGGGTTATATAATGATGGGTTATTTTTGGGCTTTACAAGCCGAAAAATCAGCGGCTTTACTCAACAGTGGCGAGGGTGAAGAATCAAATGATTTTTATACATCAAAAATTCAAACTGCAGAGTTTTATTTTGATCGTTTGCTCCCAAGAGCATCTGCGCACAAAAAATCGGCTGTATCTTCGACAAAATCATTGATGCAGATGAATAATGACAACTTTAACTTTTTATAAAAGTGAGTTTGTGACCTAGAAGTTGATGAGTTTTACCATGATTGAGTAGGCAACTTGTCCTTAATCGGGTGAGTAACCCAAAAAAGCCAGCGTGTTCATGCTGGCTTTTTTCGTTCGACATACTTTTTTAACTGACTATTTTAACTGATTGTATTGGCTAATTTTTTTTAAACCCACAATATGGTCGCTAGCATGTTGCCGGTAGCGTCGTATTTTTGAGCCGCTTATTGAGCAACAAAACAGATATATGTGTAACTTATGCCATAATAATTTGGACATTCTGTAGGTGATTTTATGAAAATTTAGCGGCTAAGGCTATGGGCATATTTCAGGGTTTAGTAGTTGCAATATTAATAAAAAGCGAAACTACTTTCCCCCGCTTTTGGGTATAAAAAATTTCCTAGTACTTTTTATACCCAAATTATTACACCATCGCCAGCGCTATCGAAAACTATCAATAGTCAAAACATTATAAACAGCAATGACAGTTTCGTTGTGTTTTTGTCATTTTACCAATACCTGGATTAAAGGTATTGGTGGGATCAAGTGAACGATAAAACGCTGATAGGTTGTCATCGGCCTTATAAAGGTGCCCTACATTATGCTCCGCAGGATACTTAGCGCCCCTTGCATCCAATTGCGCTAACATGAGGTTTTTAACTGTTTTAGCACAAGCGCCTTTCTTTAAAATGTAGTCCTGATGAAACACGTAACAGAAGAAGTGCCCATAGTAGAGTTTCTTGTCTAAATATTGTTCTATTTCAGGCCCAAGTTTTTCAATCCAGTGAGGGTCATTACGTTTTAACGCGATATCCAAGGCTAATATGTCACCTACTTCTTTTTCATGAGTTGTCTGATAACGAATGGCTGCACCTGCTGCGGCAAACCTGTGTAAATATGCTCTTTGGGCTTCATCGGGTGTGCACTCAAAAAAACCACCTGAAACAGACTGTTTAAAATAATTGGTTAATATATGGCGACCCTGTTCAATGGATTCATCACTTAATTTAAGTACCAAGTGATGTTCATATAGGTTTCTGTA
>CAZMDX010000447.1:0-11212 GCA_964564805.1 uncultured Pseudoalteromonas sp.
TTGGCCCTAGCCAAAAATCAGTTTGACGAGTCACTGATTTATGCTGATAAGGCACTGCAAATAGATCCTCTATCGCCCTGGATAAATGTAAACAAAGCCATTGTGCATTTTTGGCGAAATGAGATGGTCAAAGCATTGGCATCAGTCGAACACGCCATTGATATTGATAGTAATTTCACATGGGCTTATGTGTGGAAAGCTAAAATACTTAACCAAACAGGGGAGGTTTTAGATGCGATTGAGGCAATGAAAGCTTGTTTACGAATTGATGATGGCTCGCCAGTAAATAGTATTTACTTAGCGCTGTTATATACCAAAGCTAAAATGCCTGAACAGGCGCAAAGATGGTTTGCCCATACTGCGTCACTTTATGGCGACTCCCCTGATGCTAGGTTTTGGCAAAGTTACTTAAGTTTCATAACACAACAAGAAGATCCCGATATCGCGCGACAACTCGTTAATCAGGTCACGCTAAAAACTACTCGCTTTTTTAGTTTAGTGCCATTGCAAAAAACTTTACTGGCATCACAACCTATACTAATAAAACAAGCCTTACCCGAGTTGTTGTCACTTATTGAGCGTCCGAATCAATTAGGTTTTTGGGTCAACTATCATAATCAATACAGTGCTTACGCTGCTTTAGCATTGATGCAGCAACTTGATAGTGTTGAATTTAAGCAACAACTCGCCTTATTAAAGGCTCAAGTTAAAGTATTTGAGAGTAAGGTTGTTGGGGGACTACGGGCCAATATCAATTAAAACAAGTTGGGTACGTGAATTCAGTGATGAGTAATATTAGTGGTGTGTGCGACAAATGACTAAAGAATACCTAAGTTCATATTTGAAAAGACAAGCTTGAGTAGCCAATGCCCACTCGCACACTAACTTATATTGGAAAGGTAAACCGGCAATTAGCCTTTTTTAGTCGGTTATACCTCATTCGGTTGGCCAGTTTGTTTGATGATTTAATCCAACAGAAATCTATTACTCATGACGATGGTGTGATTTTCGAAGGTGTCGTTGGTTTAGCGAGAGTATTTCGGCGTGACGTGATTGCTAAGGGAATAAAACCATGGTTCAAGGAGAGCATCAGTTAAAACTGGGTCGTGAGTCGGCGCAACGTTGTGGGGTTGTTCACCCCATACTTGTTGGTGATATTCCACAATGGGTGTCAAGTAAGAACTGTTGATACAGTTTGGCAGGTGCGAAGTCCTATTAAATCTGACCAAATTTCGGATTCTATTGAACATTGGACAAGTCGCCTATTTAGTCAGTATCTGAATTTTTCTTCTAAATACAAAAGGCGAACTGAGGCATTCAGGATTTACTCGGCAGTGCCGCCACCAAAATATCCTTGTGACTTATCAGCACTCACACCTCACAACTATAAAAGAAGCGCCGCGACAGAGCATTCCAAATCAGCGTATGGTTCGAACAATGTTTATTTAACAACCTTTAAACATCTATTAGAGTCGTACATTTGAATTTTCTATTATTTTTATTAATTCTGATTGGTTGTTGTTCACTTTGAATTGAATAGGCCAGTTAAGCTTAACTTGATAAGTTAAATTTTATAATCCGTCTAGGAATTCTATCAATAAGTGATTTACCTGTTCGGCTTTTTCACGCTGGATCCAGTGTCCCGCCTCAGGGATTATATGACAGCCACACATGCCTGGTAATGTGTCTGAAAAATTATCAATATTTGCCTGTGTGTTAGGAAACTTGAGGACATCATCAGACCCACCTGCAATAAAAAGGGAAGGTTGGTGAATAACCTGTCCTCGCCAAGGTGTCATCAGTTCCCATGAGCGGCTAAGGTTGCGATACCAATTAAGCCCACCACGAAACCCTGTTCTCGAAAATTCTGCTGCGTATTCTTCAATGTCTTGTTGAGTCAGCCAAGCTGGTAATGTCTCTGGCTCTACTGTGTTATCTAGAAAACCTTTACCAGATTGCAGCATGCCAAAGATAATGGTGTCTGGTCCATCTCCTGATGCACTGTAATAAATGCGGCGAATTGATGCAGCAACATCTTGTTCCAGTTCTACTTCAGCCACGCCGGGAGCTTGAAAGTATTGAAGATAAAAGTTGTCGATACCGACTGATCGCAGGCTAGATAGGATATCTGCGCGGCCTGTAGGTACAAAAGGCACACTCATGCCCACCACAGCGGTAAAAATGTCGGGCCTTAACAATGCACAACCCCAAGCCACTGGAGCACCCCAGTCGTGACCCATAATAACAGCATGTTTTTCGCCTAGTACGCCAACTAACTCTACTATGTCACCTACCAGATGCAGCATAGTATAATCGCTGATTTCTGGTGGGGCAGTTGTTCCACCAAACCCTCGCATGTCGGGGGCAACGACTCGGTATCCCGCTCCAGCCAGAGCGACAATCTGACTGCGCCACGAAATCGCTAACTCAGGAAAACCATGACATAACACCACCAAAGGCCCACTACCCATGCTCGTGACTTTCATCGTTAAACCATTAACCTCTAACATTTGAATATCAGTTCCGGACCCCGTGTCTATCGATTGAATTTGCTTAGTCATAAATGAAAATCCTGTTACTCAAGTAGTCGTGACAAGGTGCAGTAAATTCTTCAGTGCACCTTGAGTGTTCTGCCAAAAAGGTTGAAGTTGACTCTGCTTCTATTGGTCATCAGGTTTGATGTTGGCGGAAAAAGAGCGCAAAACCATCGAAATGATAATCTACTAGAAATTTAACTATGTTGGAATGTGCTTATCTCTGCCGACAAACTCTAGGCTGGCTGATGGCCATAAAAATATTGAGATGTACAATTAACAATCAATGTTTTTATTACAATAAAAAATTTTTACACTATTTTATTGGTTTAAGCTTACTGTCGTTTATCACTTAGTTTTTAAAGGAGTTTGCTAAGAGTATTTCCACTCCTTTGTTTTAGCCTATATATCCGGCTTTATCGGTAGTGACAATTATTACAGATCAATCTGACAGCCCCCAGGATGGTGTGTATCTGAAATGATAGTTTGGAGTATTATACAAAGGTCAAATTTTGCCGTTGTTGCTATGACAGATCTGTGGTTCAAAAGTCTTAATTACAGCATTACAATTAGATAAAGATCCAATACCAACAACATGGATGCACTGTAAAAACCGTTCCATCTGATCCCCATTTGAAAGGGTGTAATTCCAGTGAGCCTTGCACTAATACGCACTGAGGTTGTGGTAGGAGAGCTACCAATAACGACAGTCCAAGTTACCATCATCACTAGTGCTATGGTCACAGGTATATTTTCAAGATTGGGTAATTGGGACAAAGCTCCGGCAACCAAAGTGACTGAAATCATTGGGTTGATAAATAAAAGAGCCGCTAAAAAAATTATCCATGAAGATGAAATGAGTATCAGCGCTGCAGATATATTCAAATGTGCTAATTGTTGCACAAACCATTCAATGTCTAACACCGTCAGTAATAATCGGCCAATCATCACTGAGCCTGCAAAAAAAATAATTTCTGAACGTTGTAACGGTAATTTAAAAAATATGTCTTTGCCGAAGCGTCTTATTGTTAATTGCACGGCACTTAATGTATTTCGTTTGCGGTGATATTGGATAAATATCCAAGCGGTACTCACAATCGGTGCGCTTACTAACACCGCAGCGATGGGTCGGAGAGAGGTCATATATATCAGTAGACCTGAAATTATCGTTAAGGTGATGACAACAATGACGATGGGATAGCTCACCTTCAAATCTGACAAATTATTAGATATCGCTGGCACAAGGTGTCTAAGATGTTTAGGTGCTTGAACATGATCCAGCCAGATGCCAAATAACAGTACTACTAGGGTCAGGTACAAACCATAAGGAATAATATCTATCCACCGAAGTGTGGGAATAGTGGTGACTAAAAGAGTCATTGTTACCGATGTTGGGGCCCACAAAGGTATACTACAAAATCCTCGGACTACTGCTAACATCATACGGCGCTGTCTTGCATTGTTTATACGAGTATCTACGGTGTCTTTATTGTCATGCAAACTTCTGTGGATCATGGTCCCTAATAAATTAATGGCTCCAACACTCATTAATATACCCAATAGGTGACTGGCAAAAGTCAACAACGCATAACGTCTGACAGGCTGTTGTTGTAATAATGCCCGTCCAGTTAAGTTGACTGAGTTTGAGGTTAAGGCCGCCTCTTTTAATAAGCCCAGAGCTATTAAAAAAAATGCAAAAAATGCCACATTGCTACACAACATACCTAGCTGCACAAAGGATATTTTTGCAAAAAGTAATAATACTAGCGTCAAGCCAATCGCCACCATAGCAACAAGTTTTGTTGTTAATTCTAAGCATCTCCATTCGACTAACGTAAATAATAACAACACTATTACGGCTAATATCGCGGGGGATTGATAATCGGTCCATTGGGTTATTAACGTCGCAAAAAAGATAACGACTAAACATGACGGAGATAGCCAAGGAGGCATTAACCAAGAATAAGATTTATACATTTGTGACTTCATTTAGCATGGGTCTGGTTGGTTATCTCATTATTATATGAAGTACATGGTATTGTCTCTCAGGAAACTTGCAAAATGCAGTTCCGCATTGCAGCATATTAATGCTGCTTTACTAATAATGTTAGTGTCGTGATAACAATAAATAACTACAACTTGTATTAAAACGGGTGCTTAATGTTTAATCCAACAGAATTAGAGTTGCTTGCTGATTTAGAAAAAATAAGCTACCAAGATCGATATCATTGTAAAACAACATACGATGTATTTTGCCATGCAGCAGATAAATATTCTGCTGATATTGCCATAGTTGAGCATTCAACTGCTTCTCGAGATGAAGTCGCTAAACAGCTCACATTTGGTGTTTTATTCAAAAAAATCAATCAAACAGCAAACCTGTTTCAATCGTTCGGTGTTGAGCGCCATGATGTTGTCTCTATTTTACTGCCCAACTTAACGGAAACTCATATTAGTTTATGGGCATCTCAAGCTATCGGTATTGCCAACCCTGTTAACTATCTTTTGCAAGTTGCTCATATTGTTGAAATATTGAATGAGGTTAAGGCAAAAGTATTAGTCACAGTTTCTCTTGATGATGACACTGAATTAGGTAAAAAAGTGCATCAGATTATTGAACAAGTGCCATCACTTGAGCATCTAATTTTACTGGATGCTCGTCTTCGTGAGGTCAATAACAAAAAAGTCATCATTTCGGATTTTCATAGTGCGATAGCCACTCAACCTGATGAACGATTAGTACAAACTTTTCAACCTAAGAGTAGTGATATTGCCATGTATTTCCATACTGGTGGAACAACAGGCCGTCCTAAAATAGCTAAATTATCTCATAATAATATTAGTTTTGTGGTGCAAGTTTATTCAGGATTTAATGCTTATCACGGCAAGTCTGCTGTGCTAAATGCACTGCCATTATTTCATGTGTTTGGTGTGATTGCTGCCAGTCTATCGATGTTTATTGTGGGTCGTACGGTAGTTATTATGACTCCAGAGGGGTTTAGGAATCCTAATACAGTCAAAAACTGGTGGTATTTTGTCAATAAATATCAAGTGTGTTGGTTTCCTACTGTGCCTACTATTATGTCTGTTTTGTTGCGGCAATCGAATGAGAATATTGATCTTAGTTGTTTTAAACATGCTGGTTGTGGATCTGCGCCTTTACCCCTTGAATTAAAGGCATCCTTTGAGCAGAGGTTTAATTGCAGTGTGAGCAATGGTTACGGCATGACCGAATCATCTTGTCTGATTGCTAGAGTACTACCTAATTATGATGTTAATGGAGTTGCAGTAGGTAATGGTATCCCTTATACCCGAGTGATTGTAGCCCAACTCATTGATAACAAAATAAGCCATATTTGTACCTCTGATGAACCTGGTATTATCTTGGTAAAAGGCCCTAATATTTTTCAAGGCTATTTAAATGAGAGTGATAATGAAGGTGCCTGGATCGAAGGTGGATGGTTCAACACTGGCGATTTAGGAATGATTAATACGTTAGGACATATCCAGCTGACCGGACGTGCAAAAGATTTGATTATTCGGGGTGGTCATAATATTGATCCACAAATCATTGAAGATGCGCTAATGACTCATGCTGAGGTTATTCAAGCAGTAGCAATTGGTCAACCTGATGTGCATTCGGGAGAAATACCGGTTGCCTATGTGGTGTTAAGAAATAACCCGCAAGTCACGCAACAAGTCACGCAACACACTACTGCATCTAAATTATTGGCTTTTTGCCAACAGCATATTAGTGAAAGAGCGGCGATACCTAAACGTATTGAAATTCTTGATAACATACCAGTAACGGCTGTTGGTAAAGTGTTTAAACCGTTGTTAAGAAACAAGGCCACAGAATTTAGCGTGAATGAGCTACTTAATAAATATGATATCGCCGCTCACGTTAAGTCAGAATTTGATCCTGAAAAAGGGCAGGTGGTACACATCCAATTATCGAATTTACAAGACCATGATAAATCAGCTGCGTTACTTACTGCTTTTCCGGTCTTAGTTAATTACGTAAACGGTTAATCACATCAATGGTTAATCACATCAATTTATAAGGAAAAATCATGCAAGATGCATTTATCTACGATGCCGCAAGGACTGCATTTGGCCGTCATGGTGGCGTTTTATCTTCAGTTCGACCCGATGACATGTTGGCACAGCTTATTAAAACGTTAGTACAACGCAATAATTTTGATCTAAGCCTGTATGAAGATGTGATTGCGGGCAATACCAATCAGGCAGGTGAAGACAGCCGAAACGTAGCACGTACCGCTGGGTTATTAGCTGGTTTACCAATTGAGACCGGTGGTTTAACCGTTAACCGGTTGTGCGGTTCAAGTCTAGCCGCGGCGTTAGATGCATCTCGATGTGTAAAAACTAATGAAGGTGAGTTGTTTGTTGCTTGTGGTGTTGAGTCTATGAGTCGCGCACCTTTTGTTTTAGCTAAGGCCACTTCTGCCTTTGCTAGGCAGCAAGAAATGTTTGATACCACCATGGGAGCACGTTTTACTAACCCAGAAATTATTAAGCAGTATGGTGGCCATTCGATGCCTGAAACGGCAGACAACATTGCTAGCGATTTAAATATCAATAGAAAAGAATGTGATGTGTTTGCGGCGGCCTCTCAATCAAAATACCAAGCGGCAAAAACAGCTGGATTTTTTAAAGATGAAATCATCCCTATTGAAGTGCCACAAGGTCGCAAGAAGCCAGCACTTTCAATCGCTACTGATGAACATCCACGTCCTGCGTCTTCATTAGAAGCACTGAGTAATTTACGACCATTATTTGATGGTGTCGTCACCGCAGGTAATGCTTCAGGCATCAACGATGGTGCTTCGGCCATGATTATTGGTAATAAGAATGTAGGTGAAAAGGCAGGCGTTAAACCTCGCGGCAGAATCATTGCCGGTGCCATTGCGGGCGTACCACCAAGAGTGATGGGCTTAGGTCCTGTACCTGCTACGCAAAAAGTATTAGCAAGAGCGGGCTTAACCCTAGCCGATATGGATGTTTTAGAATTTAATGAAGCATTTGCAGTGCAAGCATTAGGGTGCATGAAACAACTGGGTATTGCTTTTGATGACCCGCGTGTCAATCGAAATGGTGGTGCAATTGCGATTGGTCATCCTTTGGGTGCCAGTGGTACGCGGATTATGTTGACGGCATTACGGCAATTAGAAAAAAACGACGGTCGCTATGCACTTGCGACTATGTGCATTGGCATTGGTCAAGGTATCGCTGTCGTCATCGAACGTGTTTAGTTCTTTGGTTAGTCTTCAACCGATCTCTAACAAACCTCCAATGAAGGTTCAGTAGAGCGCTTTCTAAAAGTAAGGAATGAATTTATGTCAGTTGTTAGTTATCACTTAGAGGGTGATGTCGGTGTTATTCGATTAAATAACCCGCCAGTCAACGCACTTTCTCATGTTTTACGTACCGGTATTCAAAATGCCGTAACACAGGCGCAAGATGATGCTTCTTTAGCTTTAGTCTTGATTTGTGAAGGGCGAACGTTTATTGCTGGCGCAGACATTTCAGAGTTTGGCAAACCACCTATATTACCTTTATTACCTGAGCTACTTGTTGATATTGAAGCGTCGCAAAAACCTATCATTGCGGCCATACATGGCACTGCACTGGGTGGTGGCTTAGAAACAGCATTGGCCTGTCATTATCGCTGTGCATTGTCTTCAGCTCACGTTGGCTTACCTGAAGTGAAATTGGGTCTGTTACCTGGTGCTGGTGGCACACAACGCGCACCAAGATTAACAGGTGTTAAAGCTGCACTTGATTTAATGACTACCGGCACACCGATTGCTGCAGCTCAAGCACTCAATATTGGTTTAATTGATAAAGTGGTTGAAGGTGATTTGTTAAGCGCAGCACTAGAATTTGCTGAAGAAGTGATTGCACAAGGTGCTGTACTTAAAAGAGTCAGTGCTTTAGAAGTTGATAAAGTAGGGGTCTCATCTGAATTTTTTGTTAATTATAAAGCAACATTAAGTCAACGTTTTCGCGGGCAAGAAGCACCACTGCGTATCGTGAAGTGTGTAGAAGCGGCGTTAAATACATCTTTTGACAAAGGTTTAAAAGTGGAAAGACGTCAATTTGTAGAATGCATGCAATCATCTCAATCCGCTGCATTACAACATATGTTTTTTGCCGAAAGAATGTCTTCAAAAGTGAAAAATTTACCCAAAGACACGCAGTTAAAAAATATCAAACGTGTGGGCATTATCGGTGGCGGTTTAATGGGGGGAGGCATTGCAATGAATTTTGTAAATGTGGGTATCCCGGTTACTTTGTTAGAAATAAGCCAAGAAGCATTGCTTCGTGGTAAAGCTCTTATCGCTAAAAATTATGCTATGACAGTCAGTAAAGGTAAATTGAGTGTTGAACTGGCCGCTCAGCGCCAAGACATGATAACAGGTACCACCGATTACAATGATTTAGCTGATATGGATTTGGTTATTGAGGCGGTGTTTGAAAATCTAGACACCAAAAAGCAAGTATTCAATAAGCTTGATAAAGTCTGTAAGCAAGGCGCTATCCTAGCTACTAATACGTCTTATCAAGATGTTAATTTAATTGCTCAGGCCACCTCCAGGCCACAAGATGTGATTGGTCTGCATTTCTTTAGCCCTGCTAATGTCATGAAATTACTGGAAATTGTGCGTGGTGATGACACTTCTGATAAGGTCGTCGCTACATCAATGGCCATTGCTAAAAGCATTAAAAAAGTGCCTGCATTATCTCGAGTGTGTTACGGCTTTATTGGTAATCGTATGCTGCGACATTATGCTCGTGAATCGCAACTGTGTTTGCTTGAAGGGGCAACGCCTCAAGATATCGACGCAGTGATGCAAAATTTTGGTATGGCAATGGGACCGCTGGCAGTTGGTGACTTAGCAGGAATAGACATCGGTTATAAAGCTCGTGAAGGTTTAACCGATGAACAAAAAGGTGATGTCAGAACCTATTGTATTGCCGATGCTTTATATGAAATGGGTCGCTTAGGTCAGAAGACGGGGGCGGGTTATTACCGATATGATCCCAACACTAGGCAGCGAAGTGTCGACCCCGTTGTCCTTGAAGTGATTGAAGCACAAGCTAAAAAAAGGGGAGTTGAACGCAAGGTCATCAGTGACAAGACTATTTTAGAGCGTTTGACTTTTGCTTTGATAAACGAAGGGTTTAAAATACTCGAAGAAGGCATCGCACAGCGACCAAGTGATATTGATGTAGTTTACGCATTCGGTTATGGTTTTCCTGCTTACCGAGGTGGACCAATGTTTTATGCTGATGCCATTGGCTTAGAAAAAATTTATGAAACTATTTGTGAATTTGGCAGTATATATGGTGAACAGTTTTGGCAACCAGCAGCGTTATTAAAACAACTTGTCGAAGAAGGAAAAACGTTAACTCAGTGGGCTAATAGCTAATTAATTGTTAAATACGTTATGTTAGCTTTCTGGCATAACGCATTTGTTGTTAATCTCATCAAATATCTTTAAGAGGATCAATATGTCAATTCCAAAGATATTACAAAATACATTATCTTTGCCTGTTATCAGTGCACCTATGTTTATTGTTTCGGGTCCAGAATTAGTCATCGCACAATGTAAATCCGGTATTGTCGGGTCTTTCCCAGCACTCAATGCGCGTCCACAATCATTACTGGGTGAGTGGCTGACAACTATTATCACTGAGCTAGATGCTTATCAGGCGGCCAACCCTAGCGCTATCGTTTCGCCCTTTGCGGTTAATTTAATTGTACATAAGAGCAACGACCGTTTAGAGGATGATGTGAACACCTGTATCGAATTTAAGGTGCCGATTATTATCACCAGCTTACGTGCTTTAGCCCCTGATTTGGTCGAACGTATTCACGCTTACGGCGGCATTATTTTTCATGATGTGATTAATGTGCGTCATGCCCAAAAGGCCATAGAAGTGGGTGTTGATGGTTTAGTGTTGGTGTGTGCTGGTGCGGGAGGCCATGCGGGTACGTTGAGCCCTTTTGCATTAGTCAGTGAAATCAAACAATTTTTTGATGGCCCAATAGCATTGTCAGGCTCTATTGCTAGTGGGGCTTCTATATTGTCAGCGCAAGCATTAGGCGCTGACTTTGCTTATATAGGCACACGTTTTATTGCCAGCAAAGAAGCCAACGCTGAACAAGCATATAAAACTATGTTGGTTGAAAGTAGTGCCAAAGATATTGTGTACAGCTCTTTATTTACCGGCGTGCATGGAAATTATCTTAAGCCAAGTATCACTAATGCTGGCTTGGACCCTGATGATTTAGAACAGGGCGATAAAAATAAAATGAAATTTGGCTCTGAGGGCGGCAGTAAGTCTAAGGCTTGGAAAGATATTTGGGGTGCAGGTCAAGGGTTAGGCAGCATTGCGGATATTACCGATGTAGCCACTATCGTTGCGCGTTTTAAAACAGAATACGATATGGCGCTATCTCGTTTAAAACATTTGAATAATCAATAAGTTCAGTCAGCTAGTTTAATTAACTAGCGCAATAAATAGGTGCAATAAATATGGGATCTGAAGAAAACGTAGTCATTCATACGGATAGTGGTATTTTGCATATTGGAATTCATCGCCCCAATAAAAAAAATGCCTTAACCCACTCAATGTATTTTGCTATGGCG
>CAZMDX010000448.1:0-8350 GCA_964564805.1 uncultured Pseudoalteromonas sp.
AACGACTTAAAGCGCGTAGTTTTTAACTACAAACAACACGCTTCAGAAGAGATTTAGTACAATCTGATGCGACGAGCGTTTTCGCGAGATAACTTCTTCAAAAGACGTTTCTTAGCGGCAGCTTTTTTACGCTTACGTTCCCAAGTAGGCTTCTCAAAATATTCGCGACGACGAACTTCAGAAAGTACACCTGCTTTTTCACATGAACGTTTAAAACGACGCAATGCAACATCAAAAGGTTCGTTTTCTCTTACTTTAACGATTGGCATTAAACTCTTACCTCAAAAATAAAAACTATATCGTGCCGGTATAATGAATAGCCAGCTCGGTTAAAAATGGTGCGGAATTCTAATCATATCCTCAATAGATGTAAAGTCTTGATAGGTTAAAAAACTGATTAATTCAAACAAATGTCATATTAAATTGGAGGTTTGACTGCTAATCAGTAGAATAACGGTAGATTAAAACATTTTTGTTAGAAATTAAATATGCGTGTATTGGGTATCGAAACCTCTTGTGATGAAACAGGTGTGGCCATTTATGATGATCAACAAGGCTTATTAGCCCATCAATTATATAGCCAAGTGAAACTTCATGCTGATTACGGGGGCGTTGTTCCTGAACTGGCATCTAGAGATCATGTTAGAAAATTAGTGCCTTTGATCAAAGAATCGCTAAAAGAAGCAAATTGCAGCGCTGCAGATATAGATGGTATTGCCTTTACCAAAGGACCTGGTCTAGTTGGCGCTTTACTAGTGGGGTCATCAGTAGCGCGAAGTCTAGCCTATGCTTGGAATAAACCGTCTATTGGTGTTCACCATATGGAAGGGCACTTACTTGCACCGATGTTAGATGACCCTGCTCCTGAATTTCCTTTTGTGGCACTTTTGGTTTCAGGCGGTCATTCGATGATGGTAAAAGTTGAAGGTATCGGTCAGTACGAAGTATTAGGAGAATCGGTAGACGATGCTGCGGGTGAAGCGTTTGATAAAACTGCTAAATTACTTGGTCTTGATTATCCTGGGGGCCCATTGTTGGCCAAATTAGCCGAAAAGGGCGAGGCAGGGCATTATAAATTTCCTAGGCCCATGACCACTAAACCAGGCTTAGACTTCAGTTTTAGCGGATTAAAAACCTTTGCTGCTAATACTATTCGAGCTTCAGATGGTTCTGAGCAAACTTATGCAAACATTGCTTATGCCTTCCAAGAAGCTGTCGTTGATACCCTAGCAATTAAATGTAAACGAGCTTTAAAACACACAAACTTGAAACGTTTGGTTATTGCTGGCGGTGTTAGTGCCAATAAACAATTACGCGAAGACCTTGCTGTTATGATGAAATCTATCAAAGGAGAGGTTTTTTACCCTAGGTTGGAATTTTGTACCGACAACGGTGCGATGATCGCTTATGCCGGTTTACAGCGACTTAAAGCAGGTGAATTCGAGGGTTTAGCTACTAAGGCTAGGCCTCGGTGGTCGTTAGAGGAGTTGGCGGCTGTTTAACTTAATAAAGTATGACTATGTTAAATACCTAAACGGGGGTCTATTCGTTCATTTTGGATGACGCGAACGATCTTTGATCTGCTAATTCAACTGATTGAGTGATGGTATAAATTTAATTTTGACACAACGTTTGGTTATTTGAGTACCTTTTCCACATTTTGTGACATTTATCAGGCTCGACGCAAGCAAGTAGTGACAGACTTAACTTTTTTTTATCTTCGCTGCGCTTATCACTGAACGATAAACTTTAGTTAGAATTTCGTACTAATCTTTTACGTTTATGCCAATCAATAAAAAATGAAACAGACAGTGTTTGCTTAAATTTGGTCGTCAACGCTATTCAGCTGTCTATTAACCGCATGTTTGTCGTTAACTTCTAGGTTTTTTCTTGTTCCACATAGTAGGTTCCTGCTTTTGGTAAAGTCTTAGTATATTGTCTTTGTGACGTATAATGATTAACACACTTAAAATCACCATCGGTAGTGTATATTCTGGTTTTAGTAACATAGTGAACAATGGCGCGAGGCTGGCTGATAGGATGGCAGCGAGAGAGGAATAATTGGTTAGGATTATTATTATGGCCCAACTTATTATTAACATGGCAGCTAAATCTATCCCTAATGGCATGATTGCGCCGAATGCAGTCGCAACCGCTTTACCACCAGAAAACCCAAAAAAAAGTGGAAACATGTGGCCTAAACAAGCTGATACTGCAACCAGTGCCAGATAAAAAGGCTCAAAATCAAAATAATAACTAACACAAACTGGTACAGTCCCTTTTAACACATCAAAAATAAGTACTATGCTGGCTGGAAATCTTCCGCCCAATCGTAATACATTGGTCGCGCCTGGATTACCTGAACCTAATTTTCTGGGGTCGCCTATATTAAATAATCGACACACTAAAACAGCACTGGAAATGGAACCCAGCAAATAGGCCAAAGCAAACATTAATATTGTTAGTGCCGTCATGTCTTGTATTAAAAGAATGGGTTACAATTTAACAGAATATACCAAACACTCATAAATTGCAGCGCGGATCACCAATGGATAAAATTCATATTGAAGGGCTTGAGGTCTTTGCGTTGATTGGCGTATATGACTGGGAGAGAAAACATCAACAACGATTAATAGTTGATGTTGAGCTTAGTGCGGACCTTTCTTTGGCAGCACAAACTGATGATGTAAACAATACGCTTAATTATGCCGAAATAGCTCAGGGCATAAGTGATTTTGCTTCTAAAAGCCAATGTAAGCTGATTGAAGCCTTAGCTAGCCATATAGTTGACTGGTTGTTGCAATCATTTCCAAAGCTTAAAAAAGTGCGATTAAAGTTAAGTAAGCCTGACATTCTATCAAATGCCAAGAATGTCGCAGTAGAATTTACTAAGGAACAAACTTTTTGAGCAAAGTTACCGAGCAGTCACACATTATCTATATCAGTGTTGGTAGTAATGTGGATAAAGAAAAACATACTAAAGCTGGGTTACAGGGCATGAGTCAGGCATTTGGTGAGCTGACTCTTTCATCCGTCTTTGAAAGCGAATCGGTAGGATTTGAAGGCAACAACTTTTATAATCTAGTCGTTAAAGCTAGTACCTCCTTATCAATTGCACAGGTATGTATTGTTCTGAAAAAAATAGAACAAGACAACAAACGTCAGCGAGTTGAGCAAAAATTTGCACCTAGAACACTCGATTTGGACTTGCTGCTATATGATCGACAAGTTATGACGCAGCCCATAGAGTTACCTCGTCCAGAAGTATTGTATAACGCTTTTGTATTAAAACCCTTAGCCGAAATTGCTGCTGATGAAGTGCATCCAGTTGTTAATAAAAGTTATGCCAATCTTTGGCAAATGTATGATAAGAGCCGACAGAAGTTGTGGGTAATTAAATTTAATTGGAGCCCAACAGGCAAATGACTTTATTCGAAATTATTATTTTGGCAATTATTCAAGGATTGACTGAATTTTTACCTATATCTAGCTCTGCCCATTTAATTTTACCTTCTGAAGTCTTGGGCTGGAACGATCAAGGCCTAGCTTATGATGTGGCCGTTCATGTTGGAAGTTTATTAGCCGTAATGCTCTACTTCAGAGCAGATATCTTGCGCTTAACAGGGGCTTGGTTCAGTCATGGCCTTAGTTCAAATCAGACACAAGATAGCCGTTTAGCTTGGTGGATTATTATTGGCACTATCCCTGCTGTGATATTGGGGTTTGCCTTTAAAGATATTATAGAAATATACGCCCGTTCGGCCCTAGTCATTGCCATGACAACCATCGGTTTCGGTTTGTTACTTTGGTACGCCGATACCAAAGCAACGCAGGTAAAAACTGTCCATCAAATTACATGGAGAAACGCGGTTTTTATTGGACTTGCACAAGCCATCGCTATTATTCCTGGTACGTCACGTTCGGGCATCACTATGACAGCTGGCTTGATGATCGGTTTGAACAGAGAAAGTGCCGCACGCTTTTCATTTTTATTGTCTATACCGGTAATACTGGGTGCTGGGTTACTCGCCACATTAGATTTATTGCAAACCCCAAACGCTGTAGATTGGAATGCTCTTTTGTTTGGCGCTGCATTTTCATTTGTTAGTGCCTATGCTTGTATTTATTTATTTTTAGCGTGGATATCTAAAATTGGTATGTTGCCATTTGTTATTTATAGATTGATTTTAGGTACCGCATTATTAATATTTATATTTATTTAGAAAGGAATAAGTCATGAGTGACACTATTTTCACCAAAATAATCAATAAAGAAATCCCAGCTGATATTCTTTATGAAGATGAATTAGCGATGGCGTTTAGTGATATTAATCCACAGGCCCCGATACATTTTTTAGTTATTCCTAAAAAACCGATCATCACAATGAATGATATTCAAGAAGAGGATAAAGCGTTAGTGGGACATCTGCACTGGGTGGCGGCAAAATTAGCCGAAAAACATGGCTTTGCCGAACAGGGTTACCGAGCGGTGATGAACTGCAACAAAAATGGCGGGCAAACTGTCTACCATATTCATTTACACGTATTGGCAGGTAAAGCGATGGGATGGCCACCTTACCAAGACAAGCTTAAAACTCTGTAATATATTCAACAAAAAAAAGTTAAGTGCCGAGCTGTTAATACGCTCAACACTTGGCTCATTATTTATTGTTGTAACTAGAGCCCCAATACCTTAATTCCTTGTTTGAAGTCTATGTCCACTGGTATGTCTGCTGCAGTTAACTTATCAAGGTCTTGTTGTAATTGTGCTTTGATCACACCTTTGTCTGCGACTAACTCCGCCACACCCGCATAATCGCCGTCACCTTGTAAGGTCAATATTTTATTGGATAGTGCATCAATAGCTTTCGTCATTTTTAGCATGTCGACCTGATAAAACCCGTCTTCATTTCGACTAAACGCCTTGTATTCCTGAAAAAAGTTAAACCTGATCATATTAGCCTTTCCATGAGCACTGGACGCCCCAAAACGAACTGACCGAAAAATACCCGCCATAAAAGTAACGTAATAGTCTTCTAACATGCCTTCATCAATCACACCTTTAGCCAACAACTGCTGCACCATATAAAGCCCTAAGATGTCAGCTTTGCCTTCCTCTAAGGCTGACGCGTGTTCTTTTAGTGCTTGTCTGACTGTTTGCTCACTGCCTAATACTGTTTTGATACCGAGACCATGAGCGACTTCATGAAACATAGTGTTAGCAAAAAAAGCATTGAAGGTGATGTGCTGACGTTGTTCAGGCACAATCAATTGCTCAGAGATGGGCAGTAATATGTTGTCAAATTTGGCTTGCATCGCATTTTTGAGTTGTAAGCGGCGAGTACCTTTTTTCAATTGTACTTCTTCGTCGTTAGGCAAGTTGATGGCAATAGTTTTACTGCCTGCATTAGAATGACCTGCATAATAAATGACATCGTAAGCATTTAGGTCAGCATTTGCGCCAGGCATCTGAGCTTTGTATTTTGCTTCAACGGGCAAGCCTTGTTGTAGCTCAGGTAAAAAAGACGCATATTTACTGAGACGTTCGCTCCAAGCTAAATCCTTCAATAGTACATAAGACTCAAATGCTGCTCGATAACCAAATAACTGATCTTCGTAAGTTTCAATAGGTCCGTAAACCAATTCGATAGGATTTGTTTTCATATCCATCCACGCATAGTCAGAAGCTTGGTAATTGTTTGTTAACAACGCTTCTGCGCGTAAGTTGAGATAAGCCGCAAAACTTGAATCCTGTGCTAAGTTGGCTGCCTTTAATAATAGCTGTGATGCCATGGTTAATTCTTCGGCAAAGTAAGTTGAATATGGGATCGCTGTTAATTGACCGTTTTTATCTCTACGTACCATAGAGTACAAACCATTTTTATCTTCAAAGTTATTGGCTTCAAATTCTGCCTTGGTCATATCTGCAGGATAAAATTGCGCGCCTAATAACTTTTCATCTGTATCCGATAAAAAAGCCTGGTCACCATTCAATCTATCCCAGGGACCATAGTTGATAGCTGCAAAATTTTGTACTTGGGGATCGATAATTTGAGATAAGAAAGTCGTCTTATCTTGACCAAACGCTTGCTGCCAGAATAAGTCATCCATGATCACGGATGCCTCAATCAAAACAGCTAACATTTGTTTTTGTTCAATACTTAAATGGGTAATGTCTGCAGACAAGGTCACCGGGTGATAAATATTGAGTCGGTTTTTGTTTTCTCCAATAAAAGATAACCCAACACTTTTATCAATGGATATGTCTTCGCTTGGCTGAATCTGAGTATGTTCACTTGCTGGTTTATTACACGATGAAACCAGTATCGCACAAACCGCTAATGCTATTACTGATGTGTATGATTTTGAAGGGATTTTCATTACGTCACCTTTTTTTATTGTTGTATTGAGGTATTTATCTTAATTCGAAAGAAATATAACAAATTTTTAGCTTTTAATGTGTTTATCGCCTCTAGATGTCATTAAAAAATATGCTAGGATTTATCCACTTGTGTCTTACTCTGTTTTAAAGTGATGACACTGTGAACAATCAACGAAGTAACATTTTATTATTAATCATGTTGCTGACAGCCTCGGGTAAGATAAAAATAAAACTATTTGCATAGGCGAACCTATGGTTAGGATTACTTTGACAGGATACAGTTAAAATATGGCTACAGAAAACGCACTGCTTACTATATTGGTAGAAAAAATTAATAACGATACTTTGGTTCTACCCACATTACCTGCAATTGCATTAAAGGTTAGGAAAGCGGCTGATGATCCAAATATCAACTTAAACACCATGGCCGAAGTGGTTAGCCAAGATCCATCTTTAAGTGCTCGCATGATAAAAATTTCCAATAGTGCTTATTTGGGCAGAGCGGTTAAAGTGATCTCGACCCAGCAAGCAATAACACGTATTGGTCTGCGTCAAATGAAAAATATCGTGACAGCATTGGCAATGGAACAACTGTTCGTATCTAAAAATGACGTAGTTAAACAGTACATGAGCCAAATATGGTCTGATACCATCGAAATTGTGTCTAATTCTTTAGCTGTGATGCAAATTTATACAAAAGAAACGAAGAAACGTACTCTGAATCTCGAATCGATAATGCTAGCCGCTTTAGTACATAATATTGGTGCGTTACCCATACTTACTGAAGCCGAACGTCATGCAGCAGTGTTTGCTAACCCAAATTTTTTAGATTTATCCATTGAAAAGATGTCTGGGAAACTTGGGGCGAATATCTTGACAGAATGGGGTTTTGAGCCAGAATTTGTAAACATTGCTTACAACTGGAAAAACTTTTCTGTGAGTGCTGAAGCGATTTCTTATTTAGATATAGTCAGGCTTGGTGCTGCTTTGTGTGGGAAATTTGAGAGCCATAAAGATCAAATTTTTAACGAGGCAGTAGCAAAAGGAATGGTTTCGGATATGTCTGAGCTACAGGGAGATGAATTTTGCGAGCTGCGCGATAGTGCCAAACAAATGTTCCAATAAATTTAAGTCCCTTATTGTTAAAGGATGCTAGGTTTAACCAGCATCCTTTTTATCAACACGTTAAGGTATTAACTCACTTTTTCGTCGTCTAGATTAAATATTTCTTTCAGTCGTTTAGCAAAGCGAACAATCTCTCCCGACATAAGTGCAAAATTTGCGTCTAATCGGGCTAACATTTGGTCTTTCGGTATATCGTCGTTCTGTTCTCTTATCACATCGGTAAATTTTAAGCGTTTGATGCTTAAATCTTCCTGAATAATTGCCGTAAGTGTTTCATTCCATTCAACTGCAATCTTTTGGACTGACTTTCCTGCCTCTAAGTGATGTGTGATTTCTTCACTGTATAAGTCTTGGTTTTTGCAGCGAATAATAGCGCCGTCTTCTTCCAATGCTTGTAGTTCCGCTTCTTCTAATATGCTGATATCTGTCGGCGCAGCATCTTTTAACCATGAGGTTAAATCTGCTTGCACAGAATGTCTCGCTAAAGGCACAACAGGTAATGAACCAATTGCTTTACGCAACATAGCTAAAAACGCCTCGGCTTTACCGTCTGCAGAAGAATCCACTACCACTAAATTATCCTGGGTAGAAATAAAACCATGTGTGTAACTATTTTTGGTGAAGGCTTGTGGCAACAAACGATGAATGATTTCTTGTTTCATATCTTGCTGGGCTTTTTTGCCAACAGGAGAGCCTGTCTCGGCTTCGATTAGTGCTACTTTGTCCGCAAGTTCAGCATTTACAACCACTGCTGGTAAAATACGTTCTTGTTTCTTTAACGTTAGCCAAATTCTACCCGCTGTAGCATGAATGAGAGTCTCGCCCTGATTAAAGGGAGAAGCCC
>CAZMDX010000449.1:0-2984 GCA_964564805.1 uncultured Pseudoalteromonas sp.
TTATTTATTTTACAGATGCGAGCACTCAATATAGACAAAATGAATATTTATATGATCTTTTAGAATCAAAACCCTACGGAAGACTTCTGAGCTACAACCTATCCACAGGCCAGATTAAACTCTTACTCAAAGATCTATATTTTGCAAACGGCGTGGCTTTATCTCAGCAAGAAACCTTTGTCTTAGTGAATGAGACTTACCGCTATAGGATTATCAGATACTGGCTGAAGGGTCCCCAAGCAGGGACTCATGATATTTTTATCGATAATTTACCTGGCTTCCCAGATAACATCTCCAGCAATGACAAAGGTACATTCTGGCTGGCCCTATTTACAGTGCGAAATGATATGGTGGACAGACTCCATTCTTACCCTTTTCTAAAGACACAAATGTCCAAATTACCCAAAGCTTTATGGCCTAAGCCAAAACCTTATGGTTTAGTCTTAGCTCTCAATGAACAAGGTGAAATCACTCAAAGTCTGCATGAACCGACAGGCAAACACCTAAATGGAATAACATCCGCTCGTGAGCAAGATGGTTATTTGTATTTGGGTAGCCTACATAATGATAGGATCGGGAAGTATGAATTACCTCAGGAATAGTTAATAGGTCGCGATAAAAGCGGTGGTATTGGTACTGCTGACACAGTCTAAACTTACCAAAAACCATTTTTACTTCGATGAAATCACAAAGGGTGTCTGTATCAATTATGGCGCTAGCGACGATTGTATTACCGAGTAGGAGTTTCAGTTCGGTGTACTCACTATTTGGTCTTTTGGACACCGACTATATTAATGCTTAGATAGTTTTTCTCTACAGATATTGCTTAGATGATGACAGTGATTTTTAGTATATGATTTTATATTTCCTGGGTAACCGTACCGCTCTTTTCTGATATTATCGAACTCAAATAAGCCATTTTCACCTAAACCATGAGTTAAATATTATGAGCCTTTCTATTATAGGTAGTGCAAAATCAACTAGCGCCACAAAAGCCCTTTTGTTAGGCTCCGGCGAACTGGGAAAAGAAATGGCTATTGAATTACAAAGACTTGGCATTGAAGTCATTGCTGCCGATAGTTACGTAAATGCACCTGCAATGCAGGTAGCTCACTCTTCGTATGTACTCAATATGCTTGATGGCGAGCGTTTAGAAGAGGTTATCCGTGAAGAACAGCCTGATTTTGTTATTCCTGAAGTTGAAGCAATTGCCACTGCTTCATTAATAAAATTAGAGGCTGAAGGCTTTAACATTGTGCCTAGCGCACGTGCAACAAAATTAACCATGGATAGAGAGGGGATACGGCGTTTAGTCGCTGAAACACTATTAGTAAAAACGTCCCCTTATGTTTTTACTGATAGCAAAGCCGAGTATTTACAAGCCGTTAAACATTTTGGGCTCCCCTGTGTTATTAAACCTGTAATGAGCAGCTCAGGCAAAGGCCAAAGTGTAATTAAGTCAGATGCAGATTTAGAGTCAGCATGGATTTATTCTCAAGAAGGTGGCCGTAGTGGTGCAGGACGAATAATTGTCGAAGGTTTTATTCCCTTTGACTATGAAATTACTTTATTAACCGTCAGTGCCGTAGATGGTATTCACTTTTGTGCTCCTATTGGGCATCGACAAGAAAATGGCGATTATCGTGAGTCGTGGCAACCACAAGTAATGTCTGAACTAGCACTACAAAAAGTACAACAAATAGCAGCAAAAGTAGTTAAAGAATTAGGCGGTTACGGCTTATTTGGAATGGAGTTTTTTATTAAAGACGATGAAGTCTACTTTAACGAAGTGTCACCACGCCCTCACGACACCGGACTAGTCACACTGATGTCTCAAGACCTATCCGAATTTGCCTTACATGTCCGTGCTATTTTAGGTCTGCCAATCGGAGTTATCACCCAATATGGCCCAACAGCATCGAGTGTTATTTTAGGTGATGGTATGTCACAGGATATTAAGTTTGCTAAATTAGGCCAAGCATTAGGCTTAGTCGTAGGTTCACAGTTACGCTTATTTGCAAAACCAAGTATTGACGGAACGCGCCGCTTAGGCGTTGCTATTGCACGTGGAAAAAGTACAGAAAAAGCGGTAGAAAATGCTAAGAAAGTATCCAGTTGTATTGAAGTCCTTTATTAAATTTAAAATGCATTAATTAGGTATCTATTAACAGAGTCAACATTAAGAGGTTTTTATATTTTGCTGATGTAGTCATAAGTTATTGTGCATATAAATTAAAAATCATTAGAAAACCTGCTGGGTTAGGTACGTCAAAAAATGCAAAGTTATTTAATTTTTTGATGCGTAACCGAATTGGATTTTCTGGAAAAGTATTGGGAACCTGTCTATAGTCTGATTTGTGTGACTGATTTGTGGCAAAGCGAATGATTCCATTTATACAATCAAAGCGTTTCTGACAAACTTACTCCACGCAGATTTAAGCACACTTTGAAGCTTGTTGCTTAGTGGTTGTAAACACAAACGAGTGGTCATTGTGCCAATGAAAACGTTATTGGGGAGTATCTGAGGTTATAGTAAACTTTGCCCGAACATTTTATATGACTTCTGCATTATTTCGGGTCTAGTTATTATTAATTATTCGACGTAAATTAAAAATATTGAATTCTAAAGGGTTTACCCTTGGCCTTAATTAATTAAAGATGTTAAAAAAAGTAGCCATGATAATTTCCTGGTAAGTTGTCACGGATGTTCTGTTAATCGCGCCAGTTTGTGACATATTTTTTTGAAAGTAGGTTATGGTTATTATTATCTTGGTAGTGCGGTTTATGATAATACGCCTAAGGATCTTAATTTGGTATGGATGGATTGCTAAGACTGAGACTTATTAAACTCTTTATTGGCTTACTTTCTGAGGGTAAAATTTTCAATTATTAGAAAACAACAAACATTTAAAGGAATAAAATGTCAGATACGAATAGATTATTAAACAAAGATACAATTAGAGAAATGATATCGACACTGTTCA
>CAZMDX010000450.1:0-3333 GCA_964564805.1 uncultured Pseudoalteromonas sp.
GAAGACAACACTGAAAATAATCAAGACGAATAAGAGAGTCCTAATTTTTATATTGAAAGATATGGAAACTAGCTGATTTATAGGTACTAATACCATTAGATTAGAAACAACAACAACGAGTGGCTAATGCCGCTCGTTTTTTTTGGTAGAAAAATGACAAAAATTTATAATTTCTGTGCTGGTCCCGCCATGTTACCAGTAGCCGTAATGCAAAAAGCACAATCTGAGTTTTTGGATTGGCAGTCCATGGGCCGATCTGTGATGGAAATTAGCCATCGTAGCAAAGAGTATATTGCGCTGGCTGAAACGGCAGAACAAGATTTAAAAGAATTACTCTGTGTACCTGACAATTATAAAATACTTTTTGCTCAAGGCGGTGGGCGAGGGCAGTTTTCAGCAGTGCCGATGAATTTGCATGGGAAAGGCGATTCAGTTGAATTTTTGATGAGTGGCTCATGGTCAAAGGGTGCATTAAAAGAAGCCAGCAAATTTTTGAAAACAAATGTAGTGGGCGATATAATTATGCAAGACGGTTTAAGTACTGTCCCGAGTATTACCGCTGCGCAAGTTGATCAAAAAAGTGCTTATTTCCACTATTGTTCAAATGAAACAATAGAAGGAATAGAGATCAATGACATTCCAGACTGTGGTGATGTGCCACTAGTAGTTGATATGTCATCCAATATTTTGTCGAAACCAATAGATGTCTCCAAATTTGGGGTTATATATGCAGGGGCACAGAAAAACATTGGACCATCGGGGTTATCTGTAGTGATTGTTAGGGACGATTTGTTAGATTTTGCTATGCCTGAAACACCCACTTTTTTGCATTATCAAACTATGGCTAACTACAACTCTATGTACAACACGCCACCTACTTATTCGTGGTACTTAGCTGGTTTGGTGTTTAAATGGCTTAAAGAGCAAGGTGGGGTAGAAGGCATTGCTGAAAAAAATGCTGAGAAAGCAGCACTTTTATACAAATGTATTGATGAAAGCGGTTTTTATTTGAATAAAGTTCACCCCGATTTTCGTTCGAAAATGAATCCAACATTTCATCTTCCTAATACGGATTTAGACGCTATTTTTATAAAAGAGTCAGAAAAAGCAGGATTAACTGCTCTCAAGGGTCATCGAAGTGTAGGTGGAATGCGTGCCAGTATTTATAACGCTATGCCAATTGAAGGGGTGAGTGCGTTAACTAAGTTCATGCATAATTTTGCTAGGAAATACAAATAATGGAGCAGTTGTATCTTTCGCCAATTAATAAAGTAGACGGAACGGTCAATGTACCTGGATCTAAAAGTTTGTCTAATAGAGCGTTGTTGCTCGCTGCTTTGGCCGATGGTGAAACACACTTAACTAACTTGTTAGATAGTGAAGATATTCATCATATGCTTAATGCCCTCACTCAGTTAAATATCATTTATCGTTTATCTGAATGCAAAACACAGTGTTGGGTAACAGGTAATGCTGGTGTGTTTAATGTCTCACAACCCGTTACTTTATTTTTAGGTAATGCAGGTACAGCTATGCGGCCACTTTGTGCAGCACTGGCGTGTAGTTATGGGGAGTTTGAACTAACAGGTGAACCCAGAATGGAAGAGCGTCCAATTGGTGCATTAGTTGATTCTTTGCATCAAGCTGGAGCCGATATTGATTATTTGAAAAGTAATGGTTATCCTCCTTTGTCGATTAAAGGTCATACGCTGCAAGGTGGCAACATCACTGTGGACGGGAGTGTATCAAGCCAATTTCTTACGGCATTACTCATGAGCGCGCCTTTTTTTGAACAAGACACCACTATTATCATTAGTGGTGAGCTAGTATCTAAACCTTACATAGATATAACGCTTCATACAATGTCGCAGTTTGGTATTGATGTAGTAAATAAAAATTATCAACATTTTGTCATCAAAGGTCAGCAGCAATACCAGTCACCAGGACATTTCATGGTAGAAGGTGATGCCTCATCAGCCTCTTATTTTCTTGCCGCTGGAGCGATTAAAGGCGGTACTGTGAAAGTCACAGGTATTGGCAAAAATAGCATTCAAGGTGATATTCGCTTTGCGGAGGTACTGCAACAAATGGGTGCGAAAGTTAACTGGCAAGATGACTTTATTGAAGTCACCAGTGCACCATTAAAAGCGATCGACTTAGACATGAATCATATCCCTGATGCTGCTATGACTATTGCGACCACAGCGCTTTTTGCTAAAGGTATTACATCGATCAGAAATATATATAATTGGCGAGTAAAGGAAACAGATCGTCTATCTGCAATGAGTTGTGAGCTACGTAAAGTTGGCGCAACAGTAGAAGAAGGGGATGACTATATAACTATCACGCCCCCAAAGCAGTTGTTACATGCCGAGATCGATACTTATAATGATCACCGTGTTGCTATGTGTTTCTCATTAGTGGCCTTAAGTGACACCGCTGTTGTTATCAATGATCCTGGTTGCACTGCTAAAACCTTCCCTGACTATTTCCAGAGATTTGCTACTATCTGTAAGTAAAATATACTCAAAGAGATTTACCTTGAGATGTCTGATTATAAACGCTTAATAAGTACGTTTGTTTAAGCAATGATTATTAAGATTAAGAAATTGTAACTCTAGCGTTATTGCTAATCTAACATCTATCCGTATAATTGCGGCCGATTTGTTAAGCTCAGGAGAGCGCATGTACACAGAACCTGTCATTACCATCGACGGTCCAAGCGGCGCAGGTAAGGGAACGGCCAGTAATTTGCTAGCTAAAAAACTGGGCTGGCATTTTTTAGATAGTGGCGCCATATATCGTGTTTTAGCTGTTGCCTCGCTGCACCACCAAATTCCAGCCGATGACGAAATAGGCTTGTTGCCATTAGCGTCAGGCTTAGATGTAAATTTTGAGACGACAGAATATGGGGTAAGAGTTATTCTAGAGGGTGAAGATGTTAGCGATACCATTCGTACTGAAGAAGTAGGAGCAACTGCCTCAAAAATAGCCTCGTTACCATCAATTCGTGAAGCTTTATTAAGACGCCAAAGAGGCTTTAAACAAGCACCTGGACTGGTGGCTGACGGACGAGATATGGGTACAGTAGTATTCCCAGAAGCCCAAGTTAAAATATTTTTAACTGCCAGCGCAGAAGAGCGTGCTGATAGACGTTTTAAGCAGTTGAAAGACAAGGGGCATAATGTTAGTATGCTGCGCCTTTTGCATGACATAAAAGAGCGCGATGAGCGAGATGCAAATCGAACTATCGCCCCATTGAAACCTGCAAAGGATGCATTAGTTTTAGATTCTACTGAGTTGGATATAGAACAAGTGCTTGAAAAGATTGAA
>CAZMDX010000451.1:0-1587 GCA_964564805.1 uncultured Pseudoalteromonas sp.
TTAGCCAAAACCGTCAAGGTGTGATGATTTTTGCTGCGACCATAGATCACGCCCAAGAAATCAGTGGTTATTTACCTGCAGACCAAACCGCCTTCATTACCGGCACTACAAAAATAAAACAACGTGATGCGCTAATCACCGCGTTTAAAGCCAAAAAAATTAAGTACTTGGTAAATGTGTCTGTATTGACGACAGGCTTTGATGCACCCCACGTGGATGTTATTGCTATTTTGCGTCCTACTCAGTCCATCAGTTTATTTCAACAAATTGTAGGGCGTGGTTTGCGCCTAAGTCCGGGGAAAGAAGACTGCTTAGTGTTGGATTATACCAATAATGGTTATAATATTTTTCAACCAGAAATTGGAGAAAAAAAACCCACGCAAGATTCAGTTGCGGTTCAAATCCATTGTCCTCAATGTGAATTTGGGAATGCATTTTGGGGCAGAAAAGACACCGATGGTAATATTATCGAGCACTTCGGGCGTCGTTGCCATGGCTTGATTGAGGCTCCAGAAGGCACAGACGTCGACAGGCAATGCACTTACCGTTTTTGTTTCAAGCACTGTCCTTATTGCAACCAGGAAAACGATATCGCCGCCAGACAATGTCAGCATTGCTCAGAAAAGTTAATTGACCCTGATGATTTATTAAGACGTGCGTTAAATTTAAAAAATAATAAAGTACTGCGCTGCGCTGCCATTACGCCAGAGATTATCTGGGCGGACAAGTGTTTAAAAGTCACCTACCACGACGAAGATGGCCTCACACTATCCGAAACTTTTCGCTTTAATTATAAAAATTCGCGACAAGCATTTAACGATTCATTTGCACGAAGAATAGCTAACGCAAGTCAGTCGATTCAGTTCGACTCACTTGAAGAGTTACAGAGCTTTTTACCTTACCTGCCTACGCCTGACTTTGTGATAGCCAAAAAGCAGAAGCATCACTGGCAAGTGACCGAACGTTTATTTGATTACGAAGGTCCTTACCGAAAAGCGAATGAGCTGAGCTAATGAACTTAGCTAACAAGCACAGAGCAAGCATAAAAGCGCAAGTTTTGCCTTTTACCCTGCTCCATCATTAAATTAACTTCAAAAGTAAAATACAAGACTCGAATTTGCACAGTCACAAGCGAGAACAATAGTGGAACAACATTAATTTAATGTTGCTCTGACCCCAATTAATTCACCCATTTTAATTTTCGATGAATTGCAATGGGTGTCTTGTTAATTTGTAGTGCCTTTTATTACAGTAGTGAACGCACCAAGAAGCTTTTACTTAACGATCATTCTGCGGGTATTTTAAGTATAGAAGTTATACTGTATCTGGAAGGTGTGTCAGATGATAAAACCCTTAGTCGTAATACTTTTGTGCATAAGTATAATATTAAACTCAACAGCTCGTGCTGACTATGCGCTTGGGTGTAACGACCCTAGATATCATCAATATATAAAAGAGCGATTCGCTTATTTCGAAACAAAAAATCGACGTTCACTTGCTTATACTTTGCGCGACTATGAACGAAGCTTAGCGACAAGCAAACATCCATTCCAAGTGATAGGCGATTTAAGCCGGCACCTTAAATAC
>CAZMDX010000452.1:0-16823 GCA_964564805.1 uncultured Pseudoalteromonas sp.
ATAGGATAGTGTTTTCGGATATATCTGAACTGATCGGCGCTACACATATTGGCTTTGAAATATTTATCATCTGTTTCAATGTTATACACATTCAATACTAACTGGTGTAAAACATCCCAAAAATCCTGTTTTTCACTTATTTTGACACCACTAGCTTCTGCATTGGGTAAGTAGTCAGATAACTTTTTATCAGCTTGGATACCTAAATGTTTGCATAAAGCCAAATAAAGCATTTCAGTCCCCCTGGCTTTGCCTTCAATTGTATGACCGGCAATATGAGCAGTAGCCAAAGCCGTGTGGGGGATCAGCTCTAGGTTAATACTAGGTTCGTTCTCCCACACATCGAGCACTAAGTTTAAACATTTACCTTGTTCACATAAATCAAGTGCAGCTTGATTATTGATCACTTCTCCGCGGCATGCATTAATCAAAAGCTGATTGTCGTGTAGCGTGTTTAATCTGACCTTATCAAATAAATGTTGTGTTGGATAAAGTCCGTCTTTCACCCATGGTACATGCAAGGAAATCACATCACACTGCATGATATCATGCATTGTTACAAATTCTCGTTCATCACCAGTATCAGCCAGTGGCGGATCACATATCTTATAGCTGATACCCAAAACACTCAAGATTCTAGCTAAAGCGCTACCAACATGGCCTGCACCAACAATACCTACTGTTTTATCTGCTAATTTCCAGTTGAGTCTTTTACTCATCACCAACATGGCACTTAACACATATTCAGCCACAGCAACCGCATTACAACCACCTGCAGAAATGAAAGGAATATTTTGACTAGCCAGATAATTTTTTTCTATATGATCTGTGCCCGCTGTTGCGGTGGCCACAAATTGAACTTGTTTGTTTTTAGCTAACAGTTGTTGATTAACCTTGGTGGTAGAGCGAACTAATAACACATCTGCATCAGCCAACATGTCAGCGTTAACGGTCTTGTGAGAAAACACTTCACACTCACCCAGTTCAGAAAAAAACTCTGCTGCGTAGGGCATACTGTCTTCGTAATAAATTTTCATAAAAGAAGCCTTAAGCTCAAAGTGGCAGCATTATGCCACTGTGTGAACGATTTAAAACATTGTTTGATTAAAAAAACATGAGCAACATAATGCGGTATCCCAAATATATTTTTAAATGCAAAAACTGAGTCAACAACGCTCCTAGTTTCGACAATACTGGTGTGTAATCAGTAACCAGATATAAAGCAGAACATAATATATTCATGCTCTGATGATCCCGAAAGATATTGAATATAGATTCTAATAGATATGGATTATTTTCTTATTTCATTCAAGAAAACCTGATATAAAGACAATACTTTGTCTGGTGCCTCTAACTGTGGGTAATGACCAACGTCTAACGCAGTAGTTCTTGCAAAAGGAATAATATCGATATAATGGTCCAGCATATGTTGTCCCGAAATAGGATCATGAACGCCATTAACAAAATACAAAGGCACAGATGTGCTGATCATAATTTCTATCCAACGTTTTCCATATTGTTTGCGATCATCAATATAACTTAATAAATTAGGTAATACTTTCTTGCCATTATTATACTCAATTAACCGCCATAATGTATCTATTTCATTGGTATTAAGCTGGCTGTGGGCAGAGAATATCTTATTAAACCCTTTAGTCAAACTTGCTTTGTTCATAAAATGACTGGCTAAACCACCAAGCCAACTCTTCAGTAATTTCTGAGTAAATAAAGGTCTGTGATGCGAAGCGAACAAACCGCCATTTAAAAAACAGATTGATAAAATTTTAGCTGGATTATCGGTATGTACTTGCCGACTCAATAACTCTTGCGCAACAGAATCTCCGTAATCATGTGCTAAAATATGGTATTTTTTAACACCTTGCTTACTCAATAATGCCTGCACAATATCAGCTTGTTCCAGCAAACTATATTGATGATTTGTGGGTTTATCAGACAGACCAAAACCCAACAAATCTAAACTAAGTAAACGGTATTGTCTGGCTAAGTGTTTCCACTGATAGTGCCAATCCCAGGAAGCACTTGGGAAGCCGTGAATGAACAATATAATTTCTTTATTAGGATCTTGGTCAAAGTTAAACGATGGCCAATAAGCTATACGATGGCCACATAGCTCAGTAAATTTTGCTAGTTTTTGGTAATTATCAAAGGTAAGTTGATTCAAATTTTTATTGGTCATATCCAGGATTGATACGCTCTAATTTACGCAATATTCCAGGCCATGCCAAGCTTCCACCAGCAGAACGTGTGACTTGTTTTCCCTGGGCCTGAATACCTGACAAAATATGCGAAGGTATTGGGATCAACTCTTGACCGCTAGCCTGAGCTTTTAGCTGGATTTGACATGAGCACTCCAGTAGATACATGTTCAAAAAAGCATCCGCAATAGTTTGTGCACAAGTAAGAAGACCATGATTACGCAAAATCATAAAGTTTGTTTTGCCTAAATCTGCGACAAGGCGTGTTTTTTCATCGGGGTTAAGCGCCACCCCCTCATAATCATGATAAGACAGTGATGAAAGTGCAAATAAGGACTGTTGACTAAGAGGTAACAATCCTTGTTTTGTCGCAGACACGGCAATACCCGCTGCGGTATGCAAATGCATGACACATTGTGCATCCTCACGCGCTTCATGCACTGCACTGTGAATGGTAAATCCTGCTGGGTTAATCTCGTAATCCGAATCCATGACCTTGTTACCTTGCAAGTCCACTTTGACCAGGTTCGAAGCGGTGACTTCTTCAAACATCAGGCCATAAGGGTTAATTAAAAAATGGTGTTCAGGACCTGGTACACGAGCAGATATGTGTGTAAAAACTAAATCATCCCAACCAAACATAGCGACTGCGCGGTAACTCGCGGCTAAATCAACTCGGGTTTGCCATTCTTGTTCACTCACTTGTTGTCTAACTGTAGCTACCATTTTTATTGTTCACAGTTGAATATTAATGAACTTACGATAAGCTATCAGTTACGATTAAAACTGTCGCCATCATGACAATTGAGAAGTTTTATGCAATCAAATGAAGTCCGAAAAATCCTTTTACAAAATGCTTGGTTTGCTTCTTTACCAGAATATTTAGCTGATAAGTTACTTGAAAAAGGAAAATTAAAAGTCTTACATAATCAACAAATCCTGCATCAAAAACATGACTCAGCTGATGGATTTTATTGTGTTGTAAGTGGGCGTATTCGAGTTAGTAATTTCACAGTTGAAGGTAAAGAGTTGGTGTTGACTTGGATACAGCCTGGTAATTGGTTTGGTGAGATATCATTGCTAGATGGACAACCTCGAACTCACGATGCTCGTGCTGAAGATATCACAACACTATTAAAGGTACCTAAATCCGCTTTTAAACAATTATTTAAAGAGCACCAAGATTGGTCACAATTTATTATGCGCCTTTTATGTCAGAGGGTGCGTGCCACTTTTAGTTTAATTGATGAAACTGGCTGCTTACCATTAAAAGGCCAATTGTGTAAAAGGTTAAGCCTTATGTATCAAGGATTGGAGGAACAACAAAATACTAAAACAATGATGTTATCGATTTCACAAGATGCTTTGGCACAACTTATTCATAGTTCAAGACAGACGGTGAATAAGATATTGCAAAGCCTGCAGGCTGAAAAAATCATTGATCTACGGTATGGCAAAATACTTATCTTAAATAAAAGGGCGTTAGAAGAACTAGGGCATATATAAACATGATTATCCGTATCTAGGAACTCAAAATCGTCCTTATAGGAAATATCGACTATAGTGAACAATAAGAACTAATCAATGTTCGATAATGATTAATCAAATCACTCGACTCAAATAAATATTCGTCTTTCAGCGTCATTGACAGGATATAAGTGTTGCTCAAAAGGTTCGTGATGTTAAAAACCTTAGATATTGAATTAACTAATAAAAACGTCTTTTTTAGACTCTGCAATACACACCGTAACCTATCCTCAACCTTACCAAAAAATAAAGAAAACACATATGTTTTCAGCTGAAGATGGACTTACAGTAGAAGTTTTAAATATCCTTCCAGAACATCTATGTATTATTAATTTACAAGGCAAAATACTTTTCGTAAATAAGGCGTGGATTGATTTTGAATATAGCAATACTGACAAAATACTCACTAATTGGCTTAACGTTAATTATCTTGACGTATGTGATAAATCCGCTAAATCTGGTTGTAAATTGGCTAAAAAAACAGCTCAAGGTATTAAAGCTGTAGCCAATAAGAAACAAGCGATATTCAAAATTGAATACCCCTGTAATGGCCCCGAAGAAAACAGATGGTTTGTACTAAAGTGCATTCCTTTCATTTTTAAACAAAAAAATTACTTATTACTGCAGCACACAAATATCACACAAAGAATTGAAGCCAGTATAAATTCAAATATTGATGCGCTAACGTTAGTAGGAAATCGACGAGCCTTTAATGAATTCCTTGATCGAGAGTGGCGAAGATGCTCTCGTTTAGGCCATCCCATCAGCGCGGTCATTATTGATATTGATAATTTCAAACAATTTAATGATACATATGGTCACGTAGAGGGGGATAATTGTCTCAGAAGGGTTTCTCAAATTTTGAAAGGCCTAGTGCGTCGCCCTAGTGATATTTTTTGCCGTTATGGCGGAGAAGAGTTTATTTATATTTTAGGTAATACTGATATTAGTAGAGCATTAAAATTATGCAAAAAAATTCACCTTCTTATCAGTAGTTTAAATATCGCTCATAAAAAACCCAATAATTATCTGACCGTCAGTATCGGTTTAGCTTGTGTTCGCCCTGAAGTGTCTAAAAATAAAGACCATTTAATAGTGTTAGCCGATACCTATTTATATCAAGCTAAGTCAGCGGGGAAAAACACAACACGTTTTCATAATTATCAAACAGTGCAATGAAGATTTAAGAGTGAATTTCCTAGCTAAATAAGAATGATAGACGTGAATCAGATTGCTTTACCCATTTCATGAACCACTTTACACGTTGATTTTGACGACCACCTATTCCTACATCCTCGCTCTTTTTTATAATATTTTAGAACGTTGATAGTATTCGGGTGGATCAACGACTCATTGCGCGACTCATCTACAGGACCAGGTTAACGATTAACACCAGCATACCTATTAACCCCAATACGAACAAAACGCCAACTATCACAAAAGGCACAAATGATGGTTGTTCAAAATCACTTTTATAGTTAGCACCACTTTGCACACCTAAAACGCTAGCCGCTACACTTTTAAAAACCTGCCATAAATTAGTTTTTGATTTTGATTTTGACATCTAAAATGGGCCTTATTTTTAAAAATTTGAATAACAAAAAACCAGCATTAGCTGGCTTTTGACATTTTACTTTCTACTGAATGATTTTACGCTTGATACTTTTGCATTACTAAAGTGGCATTAGTACCACCAAAACCGAAGCTATTTGACATCACTGTTGTTAATTTACTCTCACGAGTTTCAGTCACTACATCCATGCCTTCAGCTTTTTCATCTAAGTTATCAATATTAATCGATGGGGCAATAAAATCGTTTTCCATCATTAGAATACTATAAATGGCTTCATTTACACCTGCAGCCCCAAGTGCATGACCTGTCATGGCCTTGGTTGCACTAATTGGAGGCGTAGTATCGCCAAACACCTCACGGATCGCCCAAAGTTCCTTCACATCACCTACTGGTGTAGAGGTACCGTGGGTGTTGATATAATCAATCGGTTTGTCTAAATCTTGCATCGCTTGCTGCATACAACGAACTGCACCTTCACCAGAAGGGGCCACCATATCGGCACCATCTGACGTAGCACCATAACCAACAATTTCAGCATAAATTTTAGCACCGCGAGCCAAAGCGTGTTCAAGCTCTTCGACAACCACCATACCACCGCCGCCAGCACCGACAAAACCGTCTCGCTGTGTGTCGTAAGTACGGGATGCTTTGGTTGGATCATCATTATATTTAGTTGACATCGCACCCATTGCATCAAATTCAGCTGAAAGTGTGTAGTGTAATTCTTCACCACCACCGGCAAAAATAATATCTTGTTTGCCCAATTGAATTTGTTCCAATGCATTACCAATACAATGCGCACTGGTTGAACAAGCTGAACTGATTGAATAGTTCACACCTTTGATTTTAAAAGGTGTGGCAAGACAGGCTGAAACTGTGCTGCCCATACAACGGGTAACCATATATGGCCCGATACGTTTGACGCCTTTCGTGCGCAAAATGTCGATTGCTTCAACTTGGTTTTTAGACGATGCTCCACCAGAACCGGCAATAATACCTGTTCTTATGTTCGAAACCATGTCATCGGTCAAGCTAGAATCTTCAATCGCTTGTTGCATAGCAATATATGCATAGCCTGCTGCATCGCCCATAAAGCGCAACGTTTTACGGTCAATATGATCTTTTATGTCTAAGTCAACTTTTCCCCAAACTTGACTGCGCATACCCGCTTGCTCAAATTCTTCAGAAAAAGTGATACCCGAACGACCTTCTCTTAGAGAGGTCGTGACTTCATCTTTATTGTTACCAATGCTGGATACTATCCCCAGTCCAGTAATTACCGCTCTTCTCATGATTCACCCTTCAGGAAAAATTTATACACATTCTAATGATTTTGCTCGGCTAACTGGTCTGCTTTGAGCGCACACGTGTTAGCTTAATTTGAAAATCAAAGCCTTGCAAACGTTTACTGTGATTGTTGTTAAATGGCGCATGCCTTAAACTGTACAATACACCTTGCTTCCTATGTATGACTATCTAGAGCTAACTTAATTTGACTATTGTTAACGCCAACATACGATTTAATGAAAATGGCACCCCCTATGCTACACAATTTGAAGACCTTTATTTTTCTGATGAGCAAGGCCTCGATGAAACGACCCATGTATTTGTTAAAAACAACAAATTGTTAGCACGATGGGAAAGTTGGAAAGAGCAACAGTTTGTTATTGCAGAAACGGGGTTTGGCACGGGTCTTAATTTTTTGGTCACTATGTTTCATTTTGAAGAAATGTGCGAACAGACTAATGATTTAGGGTTCAGGTTGCATTTTATCTCTATCGAAAAATTTCCCATTAATCATGCTGATCTAAGCAAGATACTTTTGCTTTACCCACAGTTAAAGAAGTATTCACAGCCTTTACTTGAGCAATATCCAATACCTGTGGCAGGATGCCATCGTATGAATTTTCTTGGAGGTAAAGTGATCTTAGATTTGTGGTTAGGTGATGTGCATGATGTTTTACCCAAGATTGAAAATAAACCTTTGGGATTAGTCGACACTTGGTTTCTTGATGGATTTTCGCCCCATAAAAACCCTGAGATGTGGACCCAAAATTTATTTGTAAACATGGCATTACTCGCTAAAGATCAATGCCAATTTGCTACTTTTACTGCAGCAGGCCATGTTAAAAGGGGTCTTATAGAGGCAGGGTTTGAAGTTCACAAACACCCCGCTCATGGTCTCAAAAAAGATATGTTAGTTGGCTCAATTAATAAGACTGCAGATGCGCTAATTCGATTACCCTACTATACGCGGATACCTGCGACGATTGGCAACAAAAAAACTAAAGTTGCTGTTATTGGAGGGGGTTTAGCAGGAGCAAATTGTGCTTATTCACTGAGTAAAAGAGGGGTGAAATCAACAATTTATTGTCAGGATAATGGGTTAGCAAAAGGGGCTTCAGGTAACGCTCAAGGTGGCTTTTATCCGCAACTCAATGCAGAAGCAGGACACGCTAGTCAAATACATGCATTGTCATTTAATTACGCAAGCAAACTCTATCATCAGTTACTCAATCAAGGTATTCATTATAGTCATCAATGGTGTGGCACTATTCAGTTGGCTTTTAATGACAAAGTAGCCGTTCGGTATCGTAAATTAATTGAAAACCAAACATGGCCAGAATCACTGATACATTGGATTGACGCAAAACAAGCAACAACATTAGCCAATGTAGACTTACCCTATCCGGGCTTATATATTCCCCAAGGAGGATGGATTAATCTACCTGAGTTAGTGGCAGGACTTATTAAAGCAGCAGACTCAAACGTAGCGATTAATAAAAAATTGACTTCACTCGTGCGAGTTAACAACACGTGGCAACTTACTTGGCAAGATGGAAGCCAATCTGAAGCTGATATTGTGGTCATGGCCACTGGCAGTGATAGCGTAGATTGTGAACAAATGTCACAGTTACCATTTCGCTTAGTTAGAGGGCAAGTCGAGGCTATTAACAGTCAAAACGAGCTAGCTAATCTGTCCACAGTTTTATGCCACAAAGGCTACTTAACCCCAGCTTGGCAAGGCACTCACGCTATGGGGTCAACATATGTTAAAGATGATAGACAATGCGAATATCGATTAACAGAACAACAAAATAATTTGACGATGCATCAACAAGCACTCACTAAATGCGACTGGATAAATGATATCCAGCCCACAGTTCATGGCCGAGCTGCCATAAGATGCAGTACGCCTGATCACCTTCCCATGGTGGGCGCGGTTCCAGATAGCAATAAACAATTATCACAATATCACGACTTATATAAAGCTTTACCAGCCAAGTATTATCCACAACCTATTAATCATGAAAACTTATTTATGCTTTGTGGTTTAGGTTCAAGGGGGTTAACTAATGCTCCTCTTTGCGCAGAGATATTAACCAGTCAGATATTGAATGAACCTTTACCGTTATCCAGTCATTTACTGGATACGTTAAATCCTAATAGATTTTTAATCAGAGGGCTGATCCGCAGACAGGGGTAATATTGAGACAAGATGTTTTTATTATTTAACCTGAAAGATGTAGTTTACAGCAACACGTTAACCCAAAGAAACCTCGACTTCTTGCCCTATAGTTGCAATAAGATTGTCATTGTTATCTTGCTTTATACGCTCATAGGGTTGGTACAAACCATCAAGAAGAGAATGGGACTAAAAAGCGACAGGCTCTAAGAAAAATATCTGTCGCAGGTGAATGTTGTAATCGACTACCTTTTTTAAAACTACCAAACTATCTTTGGCATCAACTTTAATTTCTGCATAAACTGATACTGTTGGGCATACACTTAAAAGTCATAAATACAATAACATGGTAATTAAGTTTTGTTATGCTCTACCCCACTTGTAAGGTCTGCCATAAACGTAACACTTGCTCTTGATCTTCCAAAGCCAACTCTTTATTTTCAAAAGCTAGGGACAAACTGGTATGCATCAGCTTCTCTAATTGTTCAATGAGTGTCATCTGCTGTACCTGGCTTTGTCCTGCAACAACGGCAAAATGCCCCTGCAGATAACTTGCAATAAATAACTGTTGATCGTTTCCATGTTCTACTACTTGGTCTAAATAACGCTCAGTTCTTTGGATAAATGATGCGAGTTCATGTGGTGGCTGATTGGCTTCTTGTTTCTGATTGGAGAACGTCAAACTATTTCCTTGGAATGTAAATCTGCTACGGGGTATAGCACTTGGTCATGATAACCAGTGATAATACTGATCAATCCTGACAGCTGCTGGTCTGTTGCCATGTCACCAGAGTCTACGATTAGAGGCCGACCTGATAAATTTTGAAGTTTACTTTTAGTAGCGACTAACAGGATATTGTCTTTACCTATTTGTTTTAGAAAATCAGCACTCAACTGTTGATTTCCACGACCTATAATATGTCCCTGCCCACCAATTAAAGTCAACACTAGTTTACAGCTTTGCTTAGCGGTCAGTGCAAGTAATTCAGGAGCAGTTACATCACTAGCTAATAGCTGTTTATTTTTAATCACATCAACACCTAACAAGGTATTTCTAATGCCTAACTCTTGCATAATAAATTCAACTGTAGAGCCTGAACCCATTACAAATAAGTGTTTAGGGTTATCCTCAATAATTTCAATAATATGCGCAGCGATATCGGTCAAAACTAATTCATCAGACTCTTTGCCCCCCATTTTAACCGCTTGAATATATCTGAGTTCAGTGGGTACTTGCATTTCGCCAAATTGACGGGCATTCACTCTACCTTTTCTAAACAGTGCCTCATCAATATCCATGACTTGCGCGTCGCTGACACTGACAATTTCACCATTTATCACCTGTTTTAAAACCCTACCCGCTGCCTCAGGTGTAATGGCATAAACAGCAGAGTGAATTTTACAGCCAGCAGGGATACCTAAAACAGGTACTGAGTTACCGATCACGTGGCAAACATTTCTCGCTGTACCATCGCCGCCAGCAAACAAGATCAAGTCAACATGTTCTGCTAACAAAGCATGCGCTGTAGCTTCAGAGTCTTGACTTTCTGTCTGTGCGTTTATGGGCTGATAAATAACGCGATAATTGAAACCCATTTTCTTAGCTAACGTTTCACCCATTTCACCTGAGGCAACATAAATCTGTACTTGATCTTTTATCGATACAATGTGCTCAAGGGCCAAACGCGTTTTATCTAGCGCTTTTTTTTCTGCTCCCATCGCTAGAGCTTTTTCGCGGATTTCAACTCCATCACTACCCTTGAGTGCCAAGGCACCCCCGATCCCTGCATATGGATTGATCAGTAAACCTAACTTAAATACTCTGCAAGACTTATGTTGGTCAGGCATCAAACATCTCCTTGCGTAGCTCTACCGTTTGGTAAAACCTGTGTAATACATCTATGAACTGAGAGGCCCGAGAGGGAAAACCACTCTCGAGATAAAGTAATACTTGTTTTTTTACCGCAAGATGGAAAACTTGAGCATTAACTGGTGCACCATTTAAGTTGTCGGTACTGACTGAAAAAGGTTTTCCTGATGCGCAAGAAAAAGCCCACTCGATAGCTTGCGGTTTTACTTCTACCTTTTCAAATTCAGTTTGTTGTTCAATATCTCTTCCATCAGGACTATACCAATAACCGTAATCTTCTAAAAGACGCCTTCTTTGGCCGGCAATACACCAGTGAGCGATTTCATGTAATGCACTTGCAAAGTAGCCATGAGCAAACACAATCTGGTGATTTTGAGCTGCATTTTTAGCTGGGATATAAATAGGTTCATGGTCACCCCTAACTAAAACAGTATTTTGTTTTTTTGTAAAAGCCGCATTAAACAACACAATCAGATCTTGATGGTTGTGTAATATTTGCCCAGCTGAAGATTGCAAACAAATTGTTTGTGTATCGGATAAAATATTGTTTATTTTCATATTTATATTCATAAGTGCGGTATTTTATACACAAAGCGGCTTCAGGTGCAGCCTTAGTCAGAGATTAACCCAAGAATAACTCAGGTCTAGTTCAATATTTAGCCTCTGCGTTTAACTCCACCTATTGTTTTCGCGCAAAGATTACGCCAAGCTATAAAAAATACATGTTTGTTTTAGATTAGGTATAAGACTTTTGCTTCGAATATTTTTAATTAGCTTTATATTGTTTTGTGTACACGCTTTCTCGCAAACAAAATCCACATACGTCAGATATACGGCGACACCTGTCAAAGTAGACGGACTTGCAGAACAAGCTTGGGATAATGCGACATGGCAATCCATGGCTTACCTAATGGCTGGTTCGCAGCCTCAACCTGAGGATTTTTCAGGGCGCTATAAGATATTATGGGACGCCCAATACCTGTATCTTCAAGTAGAAATTACTGATGATATATTATTTGATAAAACTGCAGATCCGACAGTAAATTACTGGGATGATGATTGTTTAGAAGTATTTATCGATAGTGATGCATCAGGTGGTAACCACCAGTTTAATCACAGCGCATTCGCTTATCATATCGCCCTAGATAACCAAACGGTCGATTTAGGTGATGATCAAGAAGCTCGTTTATACAATAATCATGTAACAAGTCGCTGGCAGCGACATGTTAAACATCATGAAAAGATAATATGGGAAGTGGCGATTAAACTATTTCCAAATAATTATAGTGACGTTCAACCTATGCTCCCGATCACTTTAAAACCTGAACAAAAAATTGGTTTTATGTTGGCTTATTGTGACAATGACGGCAGCGACATTCGAGAGCACTTTATGGGTTCACATAAAATCAAATCAATAAATAGTGACTCTAACCGTGGCTGGATTGACGCTAATGTATTTGGCAATATAAGTTTAAAAAAATGAGTTTTCTATAATGAATGACAGTACCAAGCAAATTATTCGCCATTTACACGGTATTAGTACCATGCAAGAAATTGCAGAAAAAGCAGGGTTAATGACTACAATTAGAGCGGTACAAGCTTGGCAGTGCAAACGTTTGTTAGCCAGTCATCAGCATATGTATCAACAAAAACGCTTTAAGCCAGCTGTAGAATTTTTTATTAACGAGCTCTACGGACCTAATGATTTTAGCCAGCGCGATCAAGATATAGCCCGTGTGGTACCAAAAATGTCAAAATTTTTGCCCCAAAAAGCCCTACAGTCACTGGCCTCAGCCTTGCATTTAAATACATTATCCTTTGAATTAGATTTTGATTTAGCTAAACAATTAGCTAATACCGAGATTAACCGTGATACTTATGCAAAAGCGTATGCTAGTTGCGATAACCTTGTTAACAGACGACAACAAATCGACTATATCCGCACCTTGGGAAACGACTTGGCTGATGTGGTTAAGATGAAAGGTATTTCAAGCTTGTTATTTATTTCGCGAAAACCAGCAAAAATAGCAGGAGTTTTAGCTCTTCATGAATTTCTTGAAAAAGGTTTTAAATCCTTTAAAAATCTTGGCAATGTGGAGGACTTTGTTACCCCCGTAGTAAATAAAGAACATGAAATTATGCAACAATTAGCTAATCCAGATTCACCTAATCCATTACCAGATGTATAATCAATTTATGTCTTGGCAGCTTCCAGATCCATTCTTAAATACATGGCAAGTCACACCTGAGCAAATTGATCATTATCAACATGCCAATAATGTGGCCTACGTAAGTCAGTTAGAGGCGACGTCATGGGCGCATTCTAATCATCTAGGCCTAACAATTGATCAGTATCAAATTTTAGACAGAGGTATGGCCATTAGTCGTCATGAAATCAATTATTTAGCTGCAGCCCACGTCAATGATCTAATTGATTGTGCTACTTGGATTGTTCAGTGTGACAACAAACTAAAATTAACACGGCTATTTCAGTTTATTCGCCAAGGCGATCGAAAAACATTATTAACAGCTCGAACTGAGTTTGTGTGTATTGCTTTATCAACGGGTAAACCCAGACGTATGCCAAAAGAGTTTGTTGATGTTTATGGGCCTGCAGCAGTTTCTGAATCTGCCACTTTTTCTGAGCCTAAGGTGGGATCCCCACAATTTTTAGTCAGGCGACATCAAACTCAGCCACTAGAAGAAAAATGAATAAGTGGATAAGCCTATTGTTATTGCTTTGCGCTTCTGTAGTGTTAAATCTGTATCTGTTATTCATCGTCCCTAATCAACACTTAGTCACCCAGTCAAATGCTTTAAATAATAAGGTTAAGGACAAACAAAACCAAACATCCGAGATATTGTTGAATTGGAAATTAACCAATCCATTAGCAGAACAAACATCGGCGGCACTATACTCAAGATCTACAAGTGATGATGCATCATTAAGTAAACCGGTGAATAATAGAGCTGAGTTACTGGCACAAGCGAACGTGTGGTTTGTAGATAAAAACTTTGTTGCACTGGGAACATTTTTACAAGGATATTTGAAGCAATACCCTCAAGACATTGACTTTCTGTTGATAGAAGCAAAATTAAAAGTAAAAACCACCTTGTTAAGCGACGCCATCGCTCATTATTACGACTTGTTAAGAAAACCGATGACAGTCACACAACAAAGTGAAATTGAATTACGTATCAAACAGCTAAGTAAGAACACCATTCAACATTTAAAACGTAACGACTCCTGGGATATTTTGGCGGTATTTGTTGAACCACTGTTACAACTTGAGCCTAGTAACAGACTTTATATTTTGTCGCTGGCTTTGGCGTATGCTGAACTTTTTCAAGAAGGGTTAATGGAAAACGTGTTGGCTTCACTAGACTTTGACGATCCGGATGCACAACACATTAGAAAAATTATACGGCCGCAACAAACAATACCAACTAATGAAGTTGATACCGACGAAATAGCCACCCAGACAGGGTTATTTATCCCACTCAAGCAGGTTGGCGATCAATATGTGGTTGAGGCTACTTTAAGCAGTAACCCTGTCGCTCTTTTAATTGATACGGGGGCATCTGTCACCGCAGTATCAAAACAATATTTTGATACCTTGAATAGTCGGTATAAAACTGAATATTTAGGGCGTTTCAGTATTGGAACCGCAGGAGGAAGCATTATGGCTAGCATGTATAAATTTCAAGAATTAAGCATCAACCATGTCTCCGTCAAAAACTTACCCGTGGTGATATTACCGATGCAAGGTATCAAAAATGCTGATGGTCTATTAGGCATGAATTTTCTGCGAGAATTTGATTTTAAAATAGACCAACGTCAATCAGTGATGTTTATTAAATAATATCGCTTAAATTGTAGTTATTGACATTGATTCCAATTTTTCAGTTCAACAGGTTCCAACCCATCCTCATAAAGCAAAGTAAGATAGGTTATCCATTATCCACAAGATAAAACACGAATACGACTTCCGAACTCTCCTATTTCACATTAACATGTAAATAACGAGACCTAGATTGGGGATCAAATACCTCACGTCAATGCAACACTTGGCGGTCATCAAATACGGGCATCTATCCACACACATTGCAGTCGGAGCATTGGGTCATATTCATAAAATTTTAGTGTGCACGATAATAAGACTGTACTAATTTTGGCCCTAGATTTAATGTCTTGGCTGTATGAGGATTAGAGCATATTTCATTAACTCGCCCTTGACCATCATATTTAAGCAAACCCTTGCAGTTTCTTGTGTCATAATTTTCATCATAAAACAAAATAGATCTTGGTATTAACCACCAAGTCAAAAGTGGTCTCATCAGCTCGGCGTAAATCCCTAGCAATGGCAATCCATCACAAAAAATAGAACTGCCAAGGTCAGCATCATTGCTTAAACAATGTACAAACTGATAACCCCGTGGTAGTTCTTGATTAATCAGTTCGGTATGTAATGGAAATGCAATAGAAGGTAAGCAAGATTATTTAGGTTAGGTTTTGATGTCACCTCAAACTCAATACCAAAATTCGTTTCTTTTACAAATCCTACATTGCGGGCAACTTGAGTACCAGTATTCACAATAGATAAATCATAAGTTTAAGTACGAGGAATATCACAAGCGCTGAGCTCACATCGTCAAAGTTGGGAAAGACTTAAAGCTGGATCAGCAGTCCTTTACCTGTTTGGTTTTGGAACAACTAGAAAGTGCAAACTCTGCTATATAATTTTCATGCGGAAAATTAAGTTGAATTTTACCCTCTGCATTCATAACTGTAACTTCAAATCCACAAGTATCATCTTCTAAATCTATACTTTTCAGACTAAAATGACGCTTATTTGTATCAAGGTGAAAACCTGCAGGATCATTATCCCTTGGCCAAAAATAAAAATAACAACCAGTTTGTGACCCTTTTAAGAAAATGACTTACATACGAACTGAGGTGTCTAGTTCTGCCTTATTGAAATAGAGAAATAGACATGATTAAATCTGTTGTGATAGCTAAGTAAAAAAAAGCTCGTAAAGGTGAAGTGTAATTTTTAATCTTCAACAGAACACCACGAGCCGTTGTCAGTGTCAGTATGTTTAGTTGATGAATTGTGAGCTCATTACTTAATCTGACCGGTGCTCAGTGCCATTAAAAGCCAGACAATAAACTTTTTCTATGGCCCTCGATTTACTTAGCTTGAATATGCAGGTCATCACCGTCCATAACTTTTAGAGACGTCACTAAGATTGACCTAGTGCTTTTTTTAACGGCTTTAGGTGTGTTTCATAATTGCGCCATTGTTCAAGACCACTTTGATAAATGGGTCGACGTACCTGTTCAGAGCTGGGTGTACGAACCGCGCGTTTATTACTATGAAAATCAATACAAGCCTGCTCAAAAGGAAGGCCGCAATAATCCAATATGCGCCGAACCTGGGTTTCTAAGTCCGCAACCACATCTTCATACTGTACCCGTAGGATCTTGCCCGGCAATGCTTTATCCCAATGGTCCATGATTTCAACATAACTGCGATAATAGTGTCCAATATCATCAAGATCATAGGAAAATTGCTGACCCTCACCAAACAACTGTTTAAAACCGCTGAAACAACAAGACATAGCGTTTCGTCTCGCATCGATGATTTTAGCGTTAGGCAGCATAAGATGAATAAGGGCAATATGCCGGAAATTATTTGGCATTTTGTCTATAAAAAACATCGCTCCTTGGCGATGATGCTGGGTCTCTTCAATGTACAGCTCACCCATTTTAGTCAGCTCATCAGCCGATATATCATTTAGGACGCCAGGATATCGAGGAGTATCTTGGATGACCTGTCGTCCATTTAAGCTGTGGGCTAAACCAATGATATTGGCCAATTCCATCGTCCCATCAACCTGTGAGTGTGAAGACAAAATTTGTTCTAAAAGTGTTGAGCCCGCCCGTGGTAATCCGACAATAAATATAGGATCCGGGGAAGCGCAACCGGCCTGTCTATTGCGTTCAAAAAATGCTGCATCAAAGTTGTTTTTCTGTGAATCAAGCGATAACTCAAGGGATTGCCTATCATATCGGTCCTGCTCGCTTTTTAACTTGTTGCCACGATGGTAAAAAGAGAAGGCTTCATCAAACTGTTCGCTATCCTCTAAGTCTTTACCGAGGGCAAAACA
>CAZMDX010000453.1:0-5270 GCA_964564805.1 uncultured Pseudoalteromonas sp.
GCTATTCAACAAAATATAGTCAAGTTTGAAAGCCAAGATATTCAGGTTTCTGTCACCGTTGGCGTGAGTCAAATTTCCTTGACCGAAAAATTAGATGATTGCATCAACCGAGCAGATAAGAATTTGTATTTAGGTAAAAAAAGTGGTCGTAATAAAGTGGTTGCAGATACGCGATAAATAGATGTGGTCAGCTTCACTTAATTTTCTAAACATTTTTAGTTATATTTGATTATTTTGCCGTTTTTGTCTTTTATGTCTTTTATGTCTTTTTTGTCTTTTTTGTAAAAGGTGATTTTTTTAAAAACGTTTTGTTGTTGTATGACCCTTTACTCATAATATTCACCCAAAATCAGTTTTGACCAACCGAATAAAAGCTTAACAATGGATATCAATGTGGACGATAGTGTCAATATTTAGGTATATTATTACGGCATTAATAACCGCAGCTAAAAGAAAAATGCCCCTCACAAAAAATTGAATGTTTGCTGTGACTGACCACACTACCAAACATCGCTGTGGTGATAACATCGCCAATACACTGCGATGTATCTATCCGAATATTGTTAAGTTTCAATTAACAGAAACACGGTTTACTTTGATTAAAATGCACTGTTTACCCTGACTACCTGCGATACCAAAAAGATGATTTAGGTGCAGATGTTTGGCGCCGATACACGGCTCAAAACTGACAGGTTTAATGATAAATTTGCTAAAAAATAGCATTAGATTGATGCACGTTTTTGACCGTTCCCACTCATCAAGTGCACCGTAAATCTAGAAAATACTGACTTGTATTACTTTTTGGTTATGAAAAAGAAGCTGAATTATATGAGCTCTTTTTTAATTTTATAAAATTTATGGTACAAAAGATGAATGTTTTATATCAAAATAAAAATTTCACTGGAAAATTATAATTTATGAAATACCAACTAATCTGTGTCGCTACGATATTCATATTAAGTGCCTGTAGCCCAGCACCCAACAATCCTAGCGTGTCTAAAACGTCAGAACAAACGTTACCAGAAAATCCAGCATCCCTAATCTCTGGGATTATCAAACAAAACATGGATTTAACGATTAAGCCTGGCGATGACTTTTTCACATACGTCAATGGTACTTGGTTGGCCAATACCGAAATTCCTGCTGATAAATCTAATTATGGTGGTTTTTCAATTCTCAGGGATGAGGCCCAAGATGATGTGATGGCCATTATTCGTTCTTCTGCCAAAGGTGATTTTGTTGCTGGCAGTGATGAACAAAAGGTGGGTGGTTTATACAGTTCATATATGGATATGGAAAAGCGAGATGCTTTAGGTGTATCGCCTATCAAACCTGAATTAGCACGTATCGCGTCAATCAAGAACTATGACGAACTCGCCGTATATTTTGCTCGTGCCAGTAAATACGAACTAGCGACACCCTTTTTTATTGGACAATACGTGGACCTTAAAAATCCTGAAACCTATATGATTCATACTTGGCAGGCTGGTTTAGGATTACCTGATCGCGAATATTACTTTAAAGAAGACGATGCCAATCAAATAATACGTAGTGCCTACGTTAAACATATTGCCACAATGTTTAATTTGGCCGGATTGAGTAACGGTGAATCAAATGCTGAGCTGATCATGGAATTAGAATCTACACTCGCTCAACAGCATATGAAAAAAGAACAAACTCGAGATATGGTGGCACTTTACAATAAACTGACGCAAGCAGAGTTAGCTGAACTGATGCCAAATTTCAACTGGACTGCATTCTTGCAAGAAGCACAACTCCCTACACTTGATGGTTTAGTCGTCACGCAACTTGCTTATTTAAAATCTCTAGACGGTATTATTCACACAACAAGCATCGATGATTGGAAAGTATTTCTTCAATGGGGTCTCATTAATGCTTCTGCCACTCGTCTTACAACAGAGCTTGATCAAGCCAACTTTGAGTTTTACAGTAAAGTGCTAGGGGGTGTAGAACAACAATTACCTCAGTGGCGCCGCGCAGTTAGATTAGTTAACAACAATGTGGGAGAGATAATCGGCAAAGTGTACGTTAAAAAACATTTTCCGCCAGAAGCTAAAGAACGTATGTTACAAATGGTAGACAACCTACTCAAAGCCTATGAAACGAGTATTAAAAACTTAGACTGGATGACCGAAGAAACCAAAATTGAGGCCTTAGACAAGTTATCTAAATTCACCCCTAAAATTGGTTACCCTGATAAGTGGCGTGACTACTCACTATTAACGGTTGATGAAAATGACCTATTTGGTAACTTACAACGTTCGTCTGAAGCTCAGTATCAACAAATGCTTGAAAAACAAGATGGCCCTGTGCAAAAACATGAGTGGAACATGAATCCACAAACAGTCAATGCATATTATAACCCTCCAATGAATGAAATAGTGTTTCCTGCGGCCATTTTACAACCACCGTTTTTCAATATAGAAGCTGAAGATGCGGTCAATTATGGTGGTATTGGTGCAGTAATTGGCCATGAAATAGGTCATGGGTTTGATGACGCAGGCAGTACTTTTGATGGCGACGGGGTGCTAAGAGATTGGTGGACTGACGTCGATAAAGCAGAGTTCAAATCACGCACAGCCAAACTCATCGCACAATACGATAGTTATGAGGCGTTAGAAGGATTAAATGTAAACGGCGAATTTACTTTGGGTGAAAATATTGGCGATTTAGGTGGTATCAGTATTGCCCTTAAAGCCTACAAACTTTCACTCGAAGGAAAAGATGCCCCTGTTCTAGACAAGTTCACTGGTGAGCAGCGTGTATTCCTCGGGTTTGGCCAAGTGTGGTTAAACAAATACCGTGATGAAGCATTACGTAGCCAGATCGAAACAGACCCTCACTCGCCTAGTCTGTTCCGCGCTAACGGTTCAGTCCGCAATGTCCCAGAGTTTTATGAGGCATTTGAAATAAGTGAAAACGACGCACTATATCTTCCCCCAGAAGAACGGGTGAAAATCTGGTAGCTAGATAGATAAAAATCACATAATTGAAAACAGAGCCAAATGGCTCAGTTTTCAATTATAATAACCATTCCTAATATCAGCTTTGATGTCGCCAAACATTATCTTTTGCGCAAAACTCAAAACTGCTTTTAGCTTAACTTTCTGGCCTTAAATTTACGCCCTTTCAATTTCCCTTCATTAACTTGTTTTAGCGCGCGCTTAATACTGCGAGTTTTAACTGCCACGTATGTATGAGTGGCTGTGACGTTGATTTTGCCTATATCATCACCAGCGATATCAGCGTCTTTGGTTAAGGCACCCAATATATCTCCAGGGCGGATTTTACTTTTTTTACCGCCATCGATACATATTGTGGAGTATTCAGGCTCGATGAGACGATTTGCATGAAAACGCAGCGCTTGGATACCTGTCCACTTTATTTTAGCTTTTTGAAAATCTTCAATCGCATTGGCGCGAGGCATTTCTTTTTTTGTACAAAGAGTGAGCGCTAAACCTTTAGCATCCGCACGACCCGTTCGACCAATACGGTGGATATGTACTTCAGGATCGGGGGTAATTTGATAACTGATGACGGCATTCACTGCTTTAATATCCAAGCCGCGCGATGCCACATCTGTTGCGACCAGCACAGATACGCTACGATTAGAAAACCGGGTTAACACTTCCGTTCTGTCACGCTGCTCTAAATCACCGTGCAAGGCTAATACAGACACACCCAATTTAGTCAGTTCATCTGCCACTTCTTGGCAGGCAATTTTAGTATTACAGAATACGATAGCCGACTCTGTCTGATAGTGACTCAACATTGCCGCCACCGCTTTAATACGATGAGGCTCTTCCACTTCAAAAAACAGCTGTTCAATACTAGTGGTTTCGTGAGTGGCTTCGGCACTAACTTGCAAAGGGCTGCGCTGCACGTCTCTGCTTATCTGTGCAATAGAATCAGGAAAAGTGGCAGAAAATAGCAAGGTCTGGCGATCCAGCGGCACAGCCTCAATCACTTTAGCCATTTCTATTTCAAAGCCCATATCTAACATACGGTCTGCTTCGTCGAGTACTAAAGTATTCACCTCACTCAAATCTAAGCGTTGGCGAAACAAATGATCCATTAGGCGCCCGGGCGTTCCCACAATGATATGCGCGCCATGTTCCAAAGAACCAATTTGTGGACCCAAAGGTGTACCACCACACAGAGTGAGTACTTTAATATTATGAATACCACGGCCTAACTTACGGATTTCTAACGCCACTTGTTCTGCCAGTTCACGTGTAGGGCACATAACCAATGCTTGCACTCGAAATCGCTTCACATTGAGGTTATGTAATAAACCCAAACCAAAGGCTGCCGTTTTACCACTACCCGTTTTGGCTTTACCCACGACATCTTTGCCTTCAATAATAGCAGGCAAGCTCATAGCTTGGATGTCGGTCATTTCTTTGAAACCCATAGATTCCAGATTATCAAGCAAGGCGTTTTTTAAACCTAGTGAAGCAAATTCTTTATTCAAAATATTCTCTTTTGTTGGGCAGCCAACAGTATTGTTTATAGGCTACTGTGACGGTCTTTTTCAATACATTCGTCGAGCACGTGTAATAATTCCGATCGTGCTTTTAATTTAGTTTGGTGATGGGCTTTCATATCTAGTTTTGTCATAGCCTGAGCAATCGCCTGAACCGCAGACGCAAATTCTGCCTCGCTGACAACCTTATCTAAAAATCCAGCTGTGACCGCTTCTTGTGGTGAGACCATTTCAGCCAAAATCACTGAACGGTTAAAAAATACTGGTGCCAATCTACCGCGGGCTAATTCTACACCACCAAAGTGCATAGTCATACCTATTGCGACCTCGTTTAAACCAATCTTAAATGCGCCATCAACACCAATTCGATAATCAGCAGCTAATAATAAAAATGCACCTTTAGCGACTGCATGACCATTACATGCTGCCAACACTGGATAAGGAAACGACAACATACGCCTCGCTAGTGTTGAGCCTTTTTCAACCAAAGCCATAGCAGCACTGGTGCTATCACGCATTACCTTTAAGTCATAACCACCAGAAAACATGCCTGGTTGCCCTGTTAGTACAACCACAGCCTGCGCTTTTTCTGCTTGATCCAATGACTGGTTAAGTTCGTCGATTACCTGATGTGAAATAGCGTTCACTTTGCCATTGTGTAAAGTAATAGTGACAACTTGGTTTTCAATTTGACAGGTGACGAGTTCACTCATGTTATATTTCCCAATAAAAGTAAAATAGTTATGGTTTATTGTTTGTCAGA
>CAZMDX010000454.1:0-2062 GCA_964564805.1 uncultured Pseudoalteromonas sp.
ACACTTGGTTTACTGAATAAGTTATTACAGATTGTTAGAAGATTTAGTTAAAATGTGATTTAAGATATACAACTTAATTATTTCTTTTTAGCAATTTTAAAATTTACAACAATGACATCATCAAAGTAATCATTTTTATAGAAGGTTTTAATTGAATAAATTAATTAAAGTAGCTGTCTTTTCGATAGTTTGTATTTTTTACGTACAAAATGTCAGTAGCCAAAGCGACAAGGCTCTACCTAGCAGTGTTGAGACTAAACTAGCAAGCACTAAACAAGAAAGCACTGTTACAAAGCCAACCCAATCAAACTCACCTTGGTTGACTGAAGCGCTACCAGCTAATTTTTTAACCCAAGACAACAATAATGCTGCGCTTCGTTCTTTAGGATCATTAGAATCATCCCGCGATCCTAAGTGCCATGCTACTGCTACACGTTTGGAATCCCTGATATACGGTACACCTTTATCGAACGAGGCCCGTTATCGTAAAACTGAATATCAAAAGCAATTTATTCAGTATTTGTGGCAAGCCGCAGCAAAGTCTGTTGCGGGCAATGTGTCAAACATCAGCCTAACACAATTGCATACAGTTACACCCGCTTGGTACAGGGATATGGTCACTATAGCGCCGCAAAATGACGCTGTTTGGCCCTTGGTATTCGTAAATTCCCAAATCAATATTTCTCAGCGTGATCAAGAGCATTACGGTTCAATTGCTTATTCTTTGCGAGCTATACTTGCGGTTCAGCAGGCGCAGTTATTATCTGAAACAGTGCTATTGCCGCCTCTAAACAGCAACGCTGTTGAGCAGATGACACACCTCACTGATATGCTCACTTTAGCGTTGTTGCAGGTGGCAGACAAATTTTCTCGTGAGCAAGACAAGCATGAAATATCAACTGTATTGCTTGATAAAGCTTGGCTGAGCCTTTTTCCTGACGGTCTATCTCAATCAGATAAGCAACCAATACCAGTTCGCAAACGATTAACTGCCGCAACGATTGGAACATCTGGAATGTTACGCCAAATTGTTGCGCAAAAAGTAGATTCTTATAAAGCTTACAACCAGATTAATAATCAGTTGTTTGCTCGTAATCTTCAGGTGTATTTTGCTTATGCTAGTTTGCCTTCTGATGAAAAACAAAACCAAGATTTTAGGCAAACATACACTCAGGCTATGGTTGGATTTGCCGCATCTTTATACGAGCAGGCTAATCTGCAAACTAAGCAACAAGTGGTGATTACGGAAGCGCACGTGCAACAAGCGTTAGATTCACTTTTGCCACATGCTGTCAACACGTATGAAGACGTGATTTTTTTTCCTAAATATCTAAAAAAACAACAAGTGGTCATAGAATCCTACGATATGGATGCGTTTAGGGATTCTGGCTTACATTGGCATTATCTGGAAAATGCGTTGGATAAACTTAAAGGCAAAGGATTGAAAGAAGCAGACCCTTTTGCGGCTGAATTGCTGACTGAAGGCATCGCGCACTTTGGAGTATTGTTGCTACGTCAAGCTGGCAAAGTAGCGAAAGCTGCTAATGTTGCTCAAGGAGATAATGAAACAATCTTATCTGCTGAACATATTCTGACGGCATGGCAGAAGCTAAGTACACAAATAATGGCTTATGCAGGCTATACGCCGCCAGCTGTTGTGCCTACAAAAATCATTTCTGCTGCGCAGCAACAGACTTTAAAAGACAGTTATTTCACCCGAGTCGATGATCAATATAACGTTAATTTTCAGCACCGTTCCTCAGACTGGTTGAGTCGTCAACTTAGAAGTTATCTTAAAAAGGATCAGGTGACTGGTAACATCACAATCCCTCCCGCTTTTGGTGGTAGCGGTGTGGCAGCCGAAGATATTGATGGGGATGGACTGATTGATTTGTTAATTCTGAGTGGTGCAGGGAATAAATTACTAAAAAATACCGGTAGTCAATTTGTTGATATTACTGAGGCCGCAGGTCTTAATTGGCTCAGAGATACAGATGGCCAATTCGGCGAGCCCCGTCAGCCGATTATTAGTGATTTAGACAATGACGGCGATCAAGATATT
>CAZMDX010000455.1:0-4480 GCA_964564805.1 uncultured Pseudoalteromonas sp.
CGCGTATTATGCTGATCTAGCTTTTTCTCGTCAACCGTTTTATGACATAAAATGTCTGTTTGGTTAGATACTAGGCAAGAAGGTGATATTTTGTTTGTATGTTAGTCAATATGATATCATTTAGTGATATCACTTATGCCTTGGTTTAAAGTAAAACGTATATTTTAGGTCAGATCTTCTGATCTAATTAAATTAAAAAATATTTCTTATCGTGTTGTCCATTAAGATATTTGAAGGATTACATCCCAAAAAATTGCTGGTTCATATTAGAATTAAATATTTTTATAGAAAATATATAAAATTTTGGCTCACTTTTATCAAATAATTAGGAGTAACTCTATGAGTAGTAATTCATTATCTTATAAAGGTTATGCGGCGCGGATTGAGTTTAGTGCTGAAAATGACCATTTTGTTGGCAACATGGTGGGAATTACCGATAAGGTAGAATTCTTTGCAGATAATGTATCTGATTTAAAATTAGCTTTTGTAGAAGCACTAGAAGATTATTTAAAAACATGTAAAAAAGTCGGTAAACATCCGTCAAAATATTATTCTGGAAAATTAATGTTACGTATGCTGCCAGAAGCACATACAGCCGTAGCAAAAGCTGCACAGCTTAGTGGTATGAGTATTAATCAATGGGCAGCGCAAGTACTCAGTAAGGGAGCTAATATATAGGGATACAACAACGTTGTTGTTTATAAAATTTTTGACAACGATGTACAACGATAAAAAAGGAAAACGTTTGGGATGAAAAAAAACGCCCGCATTGATAGGCGGGCATTTAAATTATTTTAAACGTTAAACCTAAAGTGGATCACATCACCATCTTTTACTATGTATTCTTTACCTTCTAGACGCCATTTACCTGCGTCTTTGGCACCTTGTTCGCCATTAAAAGCGACAAAGTTATCATAACCAATGATTTCAGCACGAATGAAACCTTTTTCAAAATCTGTATGAATGATCCCTGCTGTCTGTGGGGCAGTGGAGCCCTCTGGGAAAGTCCATGCACGCACTTCTTGAACGCCAGCTGTAAAATAGGTTTGTAGTGTTAGTAGTTCGTAACCACAACGAATAACGCGATTTAGTCCAGGTTCTTCTAACCCCATATCCGCCATGAATTCGGTTTTTTCCTCTTCGTCTAGTTCACCAATTTCAGATTCCATTTCAGCACAAACGGCAACGACTACAGCACCTTCTGCCGCAGCAATTTCACGTACTTTGTCTAAATATGGATTATTCTCGAAACCATCGTCATTAACGTTAGCAATATACATGGTCGGTTTTAGCGTTAAAAAATTCATGTAACTGATGAGCTTTAATTCATCTTTATCTAGCTCAACTGAACGTAATAACTCGCCTTCATCTAAATGAGGTTTAATTTTTTCTAATACTTTAAGCTCAGATTTAGCCTCTGCATCACCACTTTTTGCTTTTTTAGCAACTCTATGTAGTGCCTTTTCCGTTGTTTCTAAATCAGATAAAGCCAATTCTGTATTGATAATTTCAATATCATCTTGGGGACTGATCTTACCTGAGACATGAACAATATTATCATCATCAAAACAACGTACAACATGGCCTATTGCATCCGTTTCACGAATGTTAGCCAAAAATTTGTTACCTAGACCTTCACCTTTTGAAGCACCCTCTACTAAACCTGCGATATCAACAAATTCCATGGTGGTTGGAATTGTGCGTTTAGGATTAACGATTGCAGCAAGTTTGTCTAAGCGCAAGTCGGGCACAGGAACCACACCCGTATTAGGCTCGATAGTACAAAATGGGAAGTTAGCCGCTTCAATACCAGCCTTAGTTAAGGCGTTAAAAAGTGTCGATTTGCCGACGTTTGGTAAACCGACTATGCCGCATTTAAAACCCATTTTGTTTTTCCTTTTAATTTTATAAATGAACTGACGGGACCCGTCATTCTTAATTTCTAGTGAACTGTCATTCCGCCTTAAACGAATGCAGGCGGTTCATGGCTTTTTTGAGGTCGTCTTTGACTAATATTTCAAGGCAACGAGCAGCTTCATCGATAGCATCTTCGATTTGCTGTTGTTCTTTTTGCGGTGCTTTGCCTAAAACATGACCGGTCACACGATTTTTATCGCCGGGATGGCCGATACCAATACGTAAACGCAAAAAATCTTTTTGATTGGCCATGCTACTCACAATGTCACGAATACCGTTTTGACTTGAACTACCACCAGTTTTGAATTTGGTAACACCAGGTGGAAGATCTAATTCGTCAAACGCAACTAATAAGCCAGATATTGGAATACGATAAAAATTTGCCATTGCTGCAACAGATTGACCGCTTTTGTTCATGAAAGTAGTAGGAATGAGAAGTCTTATATCTTGCCCACCAACCGAAATACGACCAGTGTAGCCATAAAACTTGTTTTCTAGTTTTAATGAGCAATTGTAAATTTTAGCAAGTGACTCAACAAACCATGTTCCAGCATTATGCCGGGTATGCTGATACTCGGGGCCTGGATTACCCAGGCCCACAATTAGGCTAATGTGCTCTAATTGTTTATCAGTCAAGCAACTTATTCCGAAGCTTCGTCTGCTTCAGCTGTATCGTCTTCAACTTTAGGGCCTTTTGCTAGTTTAACTGTAACAACAGCTAAATCATGCGTTTCGCCTTTATTTAGCTCAACTAAAGTCACGCCTTTAGGTAGTACTAAATCAGTTAAATGTATAGTTTGGTCTAAGTCAACATTCATTAAATCAACTTCGATAAACTCAGGCAAGTCACCTGGTAAACAACTTACTTCTACATCGACCATGTGATGTTCAGCATGGCCACCGTTAAGCTTGATTGATTCAGCATTTTCTTCGTTTAAGAAGTGCAAAGGTACATTTGTTTGCAATGCTTTTTTCGCATCAACACGTAAAAAATCAAGGTGCATAACAAGAGGTCTAAACGCATGACGTTGCATGTCTTTAACCAATACTTCTACTTTCTCTTCACCAATATTCAATGTAAGAACATGAGAATAAAACGCTTCAAAGCCTTGGGCTTGGAAAAGTTTATTGTGGTTAAGGGTCAAAGAAACAGCTTCTTTATTTGCTCCGTATAAGACAGCAGGTACTTTTTCAGCGTGACGTAGGCGGCGGCTCGCACCTTTCCCTAAATCAGTGCGGATTTCTGCATCTAGTGTGAAAATTCCTTCAGACATTGAGGTAACTCCAATAATAGTAAAATGTGTGTAAATTTTTGCGACCAAAATTTACGTTTAAATAGCTAATTGACTGCCATGAGGCAATGTTCAACTACATCCCAAAAAAGGGCGGCGAATATTAACACCACACTGCAATGGAAACAATGACGTTGTGAATTATTTAGCAATAAAAAAGCGGCTCCTGGAAGCCGCTGTTAAATGAATAATATTTGCCAGATTAATACTCAAACATTGCTGAGATAGACTCTTCATTACTGACTCTTCGAATAGCTTCAGCAAGCATATTTGATAAAGTAAGTTGTTTGACTTTGGGTATGGCCTTTATCTCATCGCGAAGCGGTATGCTGTCTGTCACGATAATTTCATCAATCACAGAATCACGTAAATTCTGTGCGGCATTTCCCGAGAATATAGCGTGTGTTGCGTAAGCGTAAACATTTCTGGCACCATGTGCTTTTAATGCTTCTGCCGCTTTTGCCAAAGTGCCACCCGTATCGATCATGTCATCAACAATAATGCAATCGCGGTCTTGAACATCACCAATAATATGCATTACTTGGGCGACATTAGCCTTGGGCCGACGTTTATCGATAATAGCTAAGTCGGTATCGTTCATCAACTTAGCCAATGCTCTAGCTCGCACTACACCACCAATATCTGGAGATACTACAACCGGGTTGTGAAAATCACGTTGACGCATATCGTCTAACAAAATAGGCGTACCAAATGCATTGTCTACTGGTACGTCGAAAAATCCTTGAATTTGTTCGGCATGCAAATCGATAGTTAAAACACGATCAACACCTACATTTGACAAGAAATCGGCAACAACTTTAGCTGTGATAGGTACCCTGGCAGAACGCACTCTTCTGTCTTGACGTGCATAACCAAAATAAGGAATCACGGCAGTAATTCGGCCTGCGGATGCTCGACGAAATGCATCGATCATGACAATCAGTTCCATTAAGTTGTCATTAGTTGGTGCGCAAGTCGATTGAATAATAAATACATCTGAGCCACGTACATTTTCGTGAATTTCTACACTGATTTCTCCATCACTAAAACGTCCTACACTTGCATGTCCTAGCTTGGTATAAAGCCTATCCGCAACTTTCTGGGCTAATTCAGGTACTGCATTTCCAGAGAAAATCTTCATATCCGGCACGGTAATATCCTCAGTGCTTATTAAAATGGCTGGGGTAGCTGGACTTGAACCTGCGATTAGTCGCGGATCAAACCTACTTTCTCAGTATAAACCAATAAAAATGGCTGGGGTAGCTGGACTT
>CAZMDX010000456.1:0-7004 GCA_964564805.1 uncultured Pseudoalteromonas sp.
TAAAATTGTGTTTATCCGAACTTTCCAAACATCATAGAGTCAATAGTAGTGCTTGCATGAGCCGTAGTATATTTTCGAACAGGAGTAAGGGCTCGAATGAGCGAGCAGATAGCAGATCAACAAATTGTTGAAAGAGTACAGCGCGGAGATAAAAACGCTTACGGGTTGTTGGTGACAAAATACCAGCACAAAGTATCCTATTTAGTCTCTAGGTATGTAAAAAATTCAGGGGATGTGGCAGACGTGACGCAAGAGGCGTTCATTAAAGCCTACAGAGCCTTACCAAATTTTAGAGGTGATAGCGCTTTTTACACTTGGTTGTATAGGATCGCTGTTAACAGCGCCAAAAACTACCTGGTTTCACAAGGAAGAAAGCCTCCAGCAAGTGATGTTGATGCTGAAGAAGCAGATTATTATGATGGTAGTGATGCATTAAAAGAAAATAATTCACCCGAAAAAAGCTTAATGTCTGAACAAATGGAAAAATTATTGTTTGAGGCCATGGAAAAGTTACCAGAAGATTTACGCATGGCTATAAGCTTGCGTGAACTAGAAGGTTTAAGCTACGAAGACATTGCTAATATCATGGACTGTCCAGTAGGGACTGTGAGATCCAGAATATTTAGAGCTAGAGAAGCATTAGATAAAGTTATTCAACCATTATTGATGAATGATTGATTTTAATCAAAGTAGAAATTAAATTAGCGGGAACCATATTGTATGTCGCAAAAATTTGAAAATTTATCAGCCTTAGTTGATGGGGAACATGTCACTTCTAGTTCATCGAATAGTCATATATTGGATGCAGTTAGAAATGATGTTGATTTACAGCTAAAATGGAAAAGATATCATCTTATTCGTGATAGCTTACGCCAAGAACTTCCAGTAAATATTCATTTCGATATTGCTGACAAGGTTGCACAAGCCTTAGAAGCTGAACCCGCAATATTAGCTCCAAAGAAGACTTGGCGCGATATACAATTAGTTAGCAATATTGTTCCTTTTGCAAAACAAGGTGGACAGATGGCCATTGCTGCATCAGTCGCTGTTGTAATGATAATTGGTGTCCAACAGCTTAATCAGGCCGACGTAAACCAGCCCTTCAATGCTGCTCCGCCTATCCCTGGTATTCAAGGTGGGCTGTCACCAGTGAGTTTTGACCAAGTTCGTAATGTCCCAGACTCTGATGGTGTGGAACAAAGACGACGCATCAATGCTTATATGGCCGACCATAAGCAGCAATTACGTTTTAAAACGATACAAATAAGCAATGATGAATCTACAATGCTGGAGCCAAATGTCAAAAATACTATTAAAAATAAAAAGGCGCAATCATACATTGTTGAAGACATCCCCCAGTAAAATTATTAGTAGGGTCATGCTGTCTCTACTGATCAGTATTTTTATACCTTTGCAAACATTTGCATTGGACGAGCAGACACACACTACATCTACAAGTGCTTACCCGTCTGACAGCGCGCAAGCATGGTTAGTCAAGATGTCTAATGCAGTTAGATCTCTGAATTATACCGTTTCATTTGTTTTGTTAAAACCTGGTATGGACTCTCGGCCTTATATTTGGCGACACGGAGTTAATGAGGTCGGCCTTGAAATGGAACAGTTAAACTTTTTGAACGGTCCTGGCCGCGAAGTGGTTCGTGTCGGAAATAAAGTTAGTTACTTTGAGCCTAATGTTCCACCTTACAGTTTGTACTCATCGATTATAAATGGACCTCTCCCTAGCGAGTTCTTACAGCGTCCTGAAAAATTGATGTCGGGTTACGAGTTTATTATGGTTGGTAGGAGTCGAATTGCGGGTCTTGCAGCTCAACAAATTAAAATAATTAGTAAAGATAAGAGTCGTTTTGGAATAAATGTTTGGCTTGACCAAGAAACAGGTTTGTTGCTAAAAATGAACATGTTCGACCAAGACGCTCAACTTCTTGAGCAAATTCAGGTAACAAGCTTGCAGGTAACCAAAGAGCCTGATCCATTTTTCGCAAAAATTGAACCCGAAATGTTACCCGAAGCAGTCAGTTTTAGTCCCAGTTCTGAATTTAATTCAGAATGGACAATTGGTTATATCCCAAAAGGTATGACAATAGAAAAAAGAGACTTTCTTCGCTTGCCTGGCTCAGGTGTGGTGGTAGAATATATTATGCTAAGTGATGGATTAATAGACGTATCTGTATATCTTCAAAAAAGAGACAACAACAAGCCGCAAGTTAATCTAGTGGGTACGGTCCAGTCTGATACTTTATTAACCTTAGAGCATGGGGATTTAAATATAACGATTATTGGAAAACTACCAGCTGTGACGGCCAACGCTATTGCTAAATCAATTGAAAAAATAACTAAATGATTGAAGAGATTGGGGTGATTTACGCGATAAAACAACACAACTCTCAACAAGTTGTATTGGTTGAAACACAAATTAAGTCGACCTGCGGCAGTTGTGAAGCTCAGTCTAACTGTGGTACAGGTGCAATAGCTAAAGTTTTTGCAAGTAAGAGGGAGACCTTAAGTTTTCGATTAAACGAGCTCGTTGAAGTGGGCCAAAAGGTCAGTTTAGGTATACCCGAAGAAAATTTACTAAAAGCTTCCGCAATAGTTTATTGCTTACCATTGTTAGCTCTCGTTTTGTCTGCAGTAATCGGACAATCCATATTGCCTTTGGTAGGATTAATGGCGGAGGGTTGGCTGATATTGTTCTCGGCCTTCAACACTTATATTACATTTAGATTTGTGCGACGTTTCTTGAGCAACTCTGATCAAGGAGATTTTCATCCCCGTATTCTTAAAGTTTTCCCCTTAGAAATAGACAATATCCAAGTCAAACAACTATAAGCATCATTTTCTCTCATAAAACCAATAAACAATGCTTCAGTTGTGTCGCAAAGTGATTGATAAAACTGTAAAATTAGGTATATCTAATTTTTTGTCTCATACTCTAGCGGCTTTTTTTGTTTAACTAGTTGCTTGGAAACAAATCCACTTGGTAATTTTCAAAAATTCTATGCAACACAAGCACATACGTAACTTCTCAATTATTGCTCATATAGACCACGGTAAATCGACTCTTTCAGATCGTCTCATTCAACATTGTGGGGGACTTAGCAGCAGAGAAATGTCCGAACAAGTTCTTGATTCAATGGATATAGAAAAAGAGCGGGGTATTACCATCAAGGCACAAAGTGTGACTTTGAACTACACCGCAAAAGATGCTGAGACCTATCAATTAAACTTCATCGACACGCCTGGACATGTTGATTTCACTTATGAAGTGTCACGTTCCCTTGCTGCGTGTGAGGGGGCTTTATTAGTCGTTGATGCTGGGCAGGGTGTTGAAGCACAAACATTAGCTAATTGTTACACAGCTATTGATTTGAATATGGAAGTGGTCCCCATCATCAACAAAATTGATTTGCCTCAAGCCGAACCCGACCGTGTTGCAGAAGAAATAGAAGATATAGTAGGTATTGATGCTATCGATGCAGTACGCTGTTCTGCTAAAACAGGTATCGGTATCGAAGATGTTCTAGAAGTTATTGTTCGCCAAATACCGCCGCCTGAGGGTGAGATTGATGCACCATTAAAGGCCCTGATTGTTGACTCTTGGTTTGATAACTATCAAGGTGTAGTATCGCTCGTACGAATTATGCAAGGTGAGTTACACAAGCACGACAAAATAAAAATTATGACAACTGGCGGAATTCATCAAGCAGATAAAGTAGGTATTTTTACACCTAAAGCAAAAGATACTGGGGTGTTAAGAGCCGGTGAAGTCGGTTTTGTCATCGCTGGGATAAAAGAAATTAACGGTGCCCCAGTGGGTGATACAATAACTTTAGCAAAACGACCAGCAACTGAGGCTCTTCCTGGCTTTAAGAAGGTCAAACCTCAAGTGTATGCTGGCCTATTTCCTATTAGTTCTGATGACTATGAAGATTTTCGAGATGCTTTAGCTAAATTAAGCCTCAATGATGCTTCCTTATTCTTTGAGCCAGAGAGTTCATCTGCGCTTGGGTTTGGTTTTCGCATAGGTTTCCTAGGCATGTTACATATGGAAATCATTCAAGAACGCTTGGAACGTGAGTACGATCTGGATCTAATCACTACCGCACCTACAGTAGTATACGAAGTGGTCACCAAAGATGGTGAAACTATCTATGTCGATAATCCCTCTAAACTACCAGCTGTAAATGATATTGAAGAAATTCATGAGCCTATTGTTGAAGCGCATATTTTGGTACCACAGCAATATCTTGGAAATGTTATTACGTTATGCGTAGAAAAGCGTGGTATGCAAACCAGCATGACTTATCACGGTAAACAAGTCGCTGTGAGTTATGATTTGCCTATGGCTGAAGTGGTAATGGACTTTTTCGATAAATTAAAATCGACTAGTCGAGGTTTTGCTTCTTTAGACTACAATTTCAAACGTTTTCAAACGGCAGAAATGTCACGCTTAGATATTTTGATTAATGGCGAGCGTGTTGACGCACTCGCTATGATTACTCATAAAGACCACGCTGTGACTCGTGGTCGACAGTTAGTCGAAAAACTGCGTGAACTCATACCCAGGCAGATGTTCGATATTGCTATTCAAGCAGCAATTGGCAATCAAATTGTTGCTCGAAGTACAATTAAACAATTGCGAAAAAACGTTATTGCTAAATGTTATGGCGGTGACATCAGCCGGAAGAAAAAACTCTTGCAGAAACAAAAGGATGGTAAGAAACGAATGAAGTCAGTTGGAAACGTAGAATTACCCCAAGAAGCATTTTTAGCTCTCCTAAAGGTGGGTAAATAAATGGCAAATTATTTTTCAATTTTTTTGGTTGCACTGACCGTTACCTCAGGTTTAATTTGGTTAGTCGATAGTTTAATGTTCGCCTCGAAACGTCGCGAAAGAATGGCAATCGCCAATGTTCCTGGTGTTGCAACAACCGCTTTAGAACAAGACGCTCAATTGCCTTGGTTAGTTGATACGGCCCAACAAATTTTCCCTGTGATCGCTTTTGTTATGGTTTTGCGTTCATTTTTGTATGAACCATTTCAAATTCCATCTGGCTCAATGATGCCCACGTTATTAGTGGGGGATTTTATTCTTGTTGAAAAGTTCACTTACGGTCTTAAAGATCCAGTAATGCGCAACAAGTTTTTTGATGTCGGTAAACCCGAGCGCGGTGATGTTGTAGTGTTTAAGTTTCCACCTGCACCACACCTAGACTATATTAAACGTGTAGTTGGTTTACCAGGTGATACGGTTATATACCGAAATAAGCAACTCCAAATAAAATCTGTATGTGATAAAGCCGAGAACTGCGCTCCATTTCAAACTATAGATTTAAAGTTTGAAAGCAGAGGAGAAGCCTACCAACAGTTTGCGCCCTTAGAAAAATATACCGAACAGTTAGGTATTGCTAGCCACCAAATATATCGTACTCAAGGCAGAGCTAACTCAAGTCGCTATTATTCTCAACCAGGAACACAGTCAGATGAATGGATTGTGCCTGAGGGGCAATATTTTGTAATGGGGGATAATCGAGATAATAGCGAAGATGGAAGATATTGGGGTTTTGTTCCAGAGGCAAACTTAGTAGGCAAAGCGGTAGCCATTTGGATTAGTTTTGAGTTTGATCGTGTTCCTAGCAGTTGGGTACCAGGGTGGATCCCTACAGGGGTAAGATTTGAACGTGTAGGTAGCATTAAGTAAATGTCACTTGTTAACCCATACCTACCTTTGTATAAACGCCTGGGTTATACCTTTGCACTCGAGGCTAATATCATCGAGGCGTTAACTCACAGAAGTGCTCATAAACAGCATAATGAGCGTCTGGAATTTTTAGGTGATGCTATATTGGGAATGGTCATTGCAAAAGTTTTGTATCAACGTTTTCCAAAACAACCTGAAGGTAAGTTAACTCGAATGCGCTCAAGTTTAGTTAAAGGGGATACCCTTGCTGAAGTGGCCAGAGAATTTGAGCTAGGTGAATTATTACTGCTTGGTCCGGGTGAGCTAAAAAGTGGAGGTTTCCGTCGAGATTCCATATTAGCTGATGCAATAGAAGCCATTATAGGTGCTATATATTTAGAAGCTGGCATGGATAAATGTGAAGCTTTAGTCTTAGACTGGTTTGCCTCAAGGCTAAAGGCACTGGACCCAGAAGCTGTATCCAAAGACGATAAAACTCGATTACAGGAATATCTTCAATCAAACAAGCACCCGTTACCCTTTTATGAAGTTACTGAAATAAAAGGTAAATCACATGACCAGACTTTTTATGTTGAATGTAATGTAGAAGGTTTAAAAAAAGCTGTAGTGGGTAAAGGAAATAGTCGACGTAGGGCTGAACAGAAAGCCGCAAAGCAAGCATTTGAGAAATTAATTAATGATAGATAAACAGTCGAACAAAGAAACGCCAGTCAACACACACTGTGGAATGATCGCCATTGTTGGGCGTCCAAATGTTGGCAAGTCGACCTTGCTAAATAAATTGCTTGGTCAAAAAGTTAGTATCACTTCACGAAAGCCACAAACTACTCGCCATAGAATAATGGGTATTGATACTGTAGATGATCGTCAGGCAGTTTATGTCGATACACCCGGATTACATATTGAAGAAAAACGCGCAATAAACCGTTTTATGAATCGAGCAGCATCCAGTTCAATTGCAGATGTTGGTTTAGTATTGTTTTTGGTAGAGGGCACTAAATGGACTGATGATGATCAAATGGTGTTGACCAAAATTCAACAGTCTGGCTCACCATGTTGGTTGATTGTGAATAAATCAGACAATGTAAAAGATAAAGAAACCATGCTGCCTCATCTCAAATGGTTGGGTGAGCAACATAACTTTCAGCAAATTATGCCTATCTCAGCAAAAACAGGTAAAAATGTCGAACAGCTACGCGCGCTGGTTTTGGATACTCTGCCTGAAAGTGAGTTTTATTTTCCAGAAGATTACATAACCGATCGTTCAAGTCGCTTTATGGCTTCT
>CAZMDX010000457.1:0-19035 GCA_964564805.1 uncultured Pseudoalteromonas sp.
TAAACCTTGGTCAACCCAATCCCAAATAAAACCTCCCTGCAAACGTGGGTAATCTTTAAAGGCTTGCCAGTAATCATTAAAACTACCTAAGCTGTTACCCATCGCATGGGCGTATTCGCATAAAATGAGGGGCCGTGTTTCGCCGGGTAAACTGAGCCATTTTTTAATTGAATATTTAGGTACCGCTGAATCTTCAAGATCATAGTCGACTCGCGCATACATGGGGCAAATAATATCCGTAGCTGGTGTATTGGCACCGCCACCTTCGTATTGAACAGGACGTGAAGGGTCAAAACTTTTTGACCAGCCGTACATAGCGTCATGATTTGCACCATATCCACACTCATTACCTAATGACCAAATAATAATTGACGCGTGGTTTTTATCTCGCTCTACCATTTGTGTATAACGCGACATAAATGCACCCGCCCATTGTGGATCAGCCGCTAATCGACCCATAGGAAACATACCGTGAGTTTCTATATTGGCCTCATCCACTACATAAAGCCCTAATTCGTCACACAACTCATACCAGCGAGGGTGATTCGGATAATGAGCGGTACGCACAGCATTAAAGTTGTTTTGTTTCATCAGCTTAATATCAGTTATCATGTCCAATTCGACTACCACATGACCTTTCTCTGGGTGATGCTCATGACGATTAACACCGCGTATCAGTAGTGGTTTGCCGTTTACACATAATTGCCCATCTGCAATTTCAACTTTTCTAAAGCCAATATCATAACCTTCCACATCAACGGTGTTACCTTGAGTATCTTGTAAGCTCACCACGCAGCGATACAAGTTTGGCGTTTCAGCAGTCCACTTTCGAGGATTTTCAATCGCAATACTCTGAAATACTACATCATCCCAACCGCCTTTTTCATCGACTCTTTTATTGTCAGTGCGTTGAGTGTGAGGTTCACAGATTGCTGTGTCACCATCAAATACTTGTACGCTGACGGTATAATTATTCGGTGCATTAATAGACGTTTTGATAGCTAAGGTAGCATCGCGATAACAAGCATCTAAATCGGGGGTAATAAATACGTCGCGAATTTGCTGTTGCGGCTTGGTCAGCAAAACCACATCACGAAATATACCGCTTAGCCACCACATATCTTGGTCTTCAAGGTAACTACCATCGCTCCAACGTATCACCATCACGGCTATTTGATTTTTACCTGCCAATAAAAAGGGTTGTAAATCAAACTCACTAGGCAAACGACTATCCTGCGAATATCCAACCCACCGGCCGTTACACCACAAGTGAAACGCCGAATTCACACCGTCAAAAATAATATGATTTCGCTGAGTTGATTGCTCTTGGGTCACTTCGACTTCAGTTCGGTAACAGCCGGTTGGATTATCACTTGGAACAAAAGGTGGATTAACTGCAAAAGGATACTTTACGTTACAATAAATAGGCTTATCAAAACCCTGTAGTTGCCAATTTGAAGGCACTGGAATTTTTTGCCAGCTGTCATTTATTAGTTCATCAATAAATGACTCATCTACCGCTTCAGGTTTATCAAATAGCTTAAATTCCCACTGACCATTTAATAGCTGTCTTTGAGGGTTTTGTTTTTGACGAGCATCGGCGAGAGTCTTATATCCATTAAGTGGGCTATGGGCGCTGACTGTGTTTATTTGAGTAATTAACGGCGTTTCCCAATCTCGGCGCTGAATGATGTGCTTTAATGACGTCATAGTATTTCCCATAGGCATATAAAATGCTTAATTTTGCGTTTTGTTTATGCCGTCTAATATAGCGAAAACGTTATATTTATATTATGCTTAAAACTCGCATAATCTTATCTAAAGCTATCATTTCACTTTATGAAAAATCGTATTAAAGACGTCTTAGATATTGGGCAAGACTGCTATGAACGCTTTATAAATTCAGATATTTTGGCTGAAATAAAACATCTAGATATTACCCTAGCTGGGTGTTCTAACCTATCAGGTAAATATTGTGTGGCGCGTACTTCCCCGCTTGAACATACACTATTTTATACACTTAAAGGCCAAGGTAAATTAACCACTGAAGACCATGAATACACACTTGTTGCCAATACTTTGGCTATTCTACCCAGCAAACAGAGTTTTGAAGTCAGCATAGCAGCAGAACAGTGGGATATTATTTGGCTAAACCTCGCCAATACAAAACGCTGGCGACATATCGCTTTAAATCAAGCCATAGTTATTAGTAATCAAAAACTCAAACCATTACATTTTGCTATGGAGCTTTTGTATAGCGAGCCTGATGCGACTTTACGCGAAGGTGTCGCACCGATATTAAACCATTATCTTAATGCAACTTTGCAAGGCGACAATCAAAACAAGACAAATAATCGCTTACATAATTTATTTCAAGATATCGAAAAGCGACTTCAATATGACTGGACCATAACAGCGATGTGTAACCAATTGCACTACTCACCACCCCATTTACATCGTTTGTGCCAAGCACAATTTGGAAAAAGTCCCATACAAAAACTGATCCAGTTGCGTATAGAGCGCGCTAAAAGTTTATTACTTAGCACTCGCTGGCCTGTTCAATATATCGCCAGTTATGTGGGATACACTAATATCTTTAATTTTTCAAAAAGCTTTAAAAAATTAATCGGTGTTTCACCGAGTGAATTTAGACGTAGTCACTGTTAATGATAAATATCTACCCATGCTCCTAATATATCTGATGCACATCAAACTCTTAATAAATACGCTGAATAAATGCGCTGAATAAATGTGTTAAATAAAAACGCTGACCAATACTAAAGTCTGTCACAAGTATAGGGCTGTAATAATTTGAAATGGAATGTACTCTAAGAATGATCAATAAACAAAATACGCAGAATGCTAAAATAGAATGTTATCTTTGACTAATTCAGTAGATTATTTCCTGGGTATAGATGGTGGCGGCACAAAATGTAAAGCTCGACTAGAGGATGCACAAGGAAACCTCTTGGCAGAGGCTATCGCTGGACCAGCAAATGCTGCACATAATTTAACAAGTTCAGTTGAGGCGATACTCGAGGTCACAGAACAAACTATCATTAAAGCGAATATTAAGGGGTTAACCTTAAACCAGATCCATGCCGGTATAGGCTTAGCAGGTATTAATATCCCACAAGTTAAACAAGGATTTTTAGAACAGTCCCTACCCTTCGCTGATTGGCACATAACCACTGATCTTCACATTGCTTGTCTTGGCGCTCATCTAGGCAAAGACGGTGCCATCGTAATAATAGGTACTGGATCATCTGGGATCGTAATTCGTAACCAGCAATATATAGAAATTGGAGGCCATGGTTTTGTAATTGGTGACAAAGGCAGCGGCGCTTGGCTTGGTAAGATGGCGATTAGTTTTTGTCTTGAAACATTAGACGGTATCCACCCTAATAATAGACTCAGTGAACAAGTTATGAGCCTATTTAATTGCAATAATGCTTATGACTTAGTTAATTTGACCCTGGAAGCAAAACCCGTATTTTACGCATCAGTAGCGCCTCTGGTATTTAAATTAGCAGCAGATCGGCAAACAGACGCATTGCTGCTAGTTAATCAAGCCGCCACTTATATTAACCAAATTTGTCATCAATTATTAAGGGATAACTTAGCGCGTTTATCCTTGATTGGCGGTATTGCACAACCATTGATACCTTTTTTGGATAGACAGTTACAAGCCATCATTCAGCCCGCTAAAGCGACACCAGAGCAAGGCGCAATTCTATATTCCAAGGTAAAATTAGGTCGTTAAGTATTGTTGTAAAAAACTTTAGTAACTCAGGAACGGTATACACACAAAAAATACTAATTCAATAATTATTCAATCAGTGTAACTAGAGTCCTACGCACCAGTACTTTTAAAAAATCACTCACACATTATAGAGGCAACGATGCAGCGTTATTTTGCAGAAAACTTATTTGATGGAAAAACCATTAAAACTAATCAAATGATCAGTGTTAAAAGCGGAACTATACGCTCAATTGAGTCAGCAAAATGTCAAGATAACGCGATCCAACTACCTGGCCTGGTTGCCCCTGGTTTTATTGACGTACAAGTTAATGGTGGGGGTGGAGTGTTATTTAACAATCAACCCACCTTAGACACTCTGTTGACTATGAGTCGTGCGCATCAACAATTTGGTAGCACAACCATACTGCCCACTCTTATCACCGATGACTTAACAACAATGCAATTAGCAGCTAATGCAGTAGCGTCTGCTCTCAAGCTGAATATTAAAGGCATAGTAGGTATCCATTTTGAAGGCCCTCATTTAAGTCAGCCCAAAAAAGGTATACATCCTTCACAATATATTAGACAGATTGGTCATGAAGAAATGGCGATGTTTAAGCGCACTGATTTGGGTGTGGTATGTGTCACCTTGGCCCCAGAAAACGTATCAGTTGAATTTATAAAAGAGTTAGTACAAGCTAATGTAAAGGTCTGCTTAGGTCACTCTAATGGAAGTGCCGCCCAAACATTTGCAGCCCTAAAAGCAGGCGCGCAAGGCTTTACCCACCTATTCAATGCCATGTCACCTTTACAAAGTAGAGAAGCGGGTATGGTTGGAGCAGCATTATTAGACGCAACTAGTTATTGTGGTTTGATTGTTGATAACGAACATGTGGATATTACTAGTTGTCAATTAGCGATTAAATGTAAAACACCCGATCGTATTATGCTGGTTACCGACGCCATGTCTCACGTGGGTAGTGAGCAAATTGAATTACAATTTGCTGGTATGACAATTAATAGACAAGGTAATAAGCTAACCATTGAAGGTGGAAGATTGGCAGGGTCAACTCTTGATATGGCCAGTGCGGTTCGTAACAGTGTGAATACCTTACATTGCTCTATTCCAGACGCGCTCAAGATGGCTTCTACTACTCCAGCGACGTTCTTAGGCTTACAACAAAGAAAGGGCTATTTAACTGCAGGGTTTGATGCAGACTGGGTGGTATTAACCGACCAATATTTTGTCAGCGCCACTTACATGGCAGGTCAGCGAGTATCTAGTTAAAACCAGAAAAAATTAGATAGGCTTAAAAACATTAAATTCAGGAATACTCTCAATTTTTTACCAATATTTCTTTAAAGTGCAGAATATATGGCTAATTAAGCACACAGTGGTAAATCTATGTTAATACTATCAACACACTTTTTTATTGGAAATCATCATGTCTGAAATACTCTATCCTGTGCTAGAGCGCGCTAAGCAAAATTCTTTTTTAGATGTTGAAAAATATAAAGTCATGTATCAACAATCGATTGAGTCTCCCAATGAGTTTTGGCAACAGCAATCGGCTATTGTGGACTGGTATAAAGCGCCCACTATCATTAAAAACACCAATTTTTCCAAAGATGATTTACAGATCAAGTGGTTTGAAGACGGTCAATTAAATGTCAGTTACAACTGTATCGATAGACATTTAGCCAAGCACGCACAGCAAACGGCGATTATATGGGAAGGTGACAGCCCTGACTCTGACCAAAATATTAGTTATCAACAATTACACGATGAGGTATGCCGCTTAGCCAATGGTTTAAAAAAGTTAGGGGTCACTAAAGGGGATCGTGTAGCTATTTATATGCCCATGGTACCGCAAGCAGCTTATGCGATGTTAGCTTGCACCAGGATTGGAGCAATACACTCTATTGTTTTTGCCGGATTTTCACCTAACGCCATAGCCGACCGTATCAATGATTGCGATGCAAAAGTGGTTATTACCGCCGATGAAGGGCGTCGTGGTGGTAAAACGGTTCCGTTAAAAGTTAATGTAGATGAAGCCTTAAAAGATAATCGCTGTAGTAGTATTGAACACAGCATAGTGTTTCAAAATACAGGTGCACAGGTACAGTTTACTAAACACGATGTTTGGTGGCATGAATTAATCGTAGATTGTGCAAAAGATTGCCCTCCTACTGTTATGAACGCTGAAGATCCTTTATTTATCCTTTATACATCTGGTTCTACAGGCACTCCTAAAGGTGTCGTACACACCACTGGTGGTTATCTGGTATACGCTGCGCTGACCCATAAATATGTCTTTGATTATCATCCTGGCGAAATATATTGGTGTGCGGCAGATGTAGGCTGGATCACGGGCCACAGCTATATGGTGTATGGACCACTAGCTAATGGCGCCACTACATTATTATTTGAAGGCATACCCACTTACCCTGATGTAAGACGAATTTGTCAAATAATAGATAAACACAAGGTCAATATTCTTTACACTGCACCCACTGCAATACGCGCATTGATGGCCCATGGAAATTATCCTGCCAATGGTACTCATTGTGATTCACTTCGATTATTAGGCTCAGTAGGCGAGCCCATTAATCCCCAAGCTTGGCAGTGGTATTATGAAACTATAGGTAAAAGTCGCTGCCCCATTGTAGACACATGGTGGCAAACTGAAACAGGTGGCATCATGATCACCCCATTGCCTAGCATAACTGATTTAAAACCAGGCGCAGCCAGTATGCCGTTTTTTGGGATCCAACCCGCCATTGTCGATAAGGACGGCAAAGAATTATTACACGCGGGCGAGGGAAATCTGGTGATCCGCGATAGTTGGCCGGGACAAGCAAGAACAGTATACGGCGATCATCAGCGATTTATTCAAACTTACTTTAGTGCCTACGAAAACCAATATTTTACCAGTGATGGTTGTCGAAGAGATGACGATGGTTACTACTGGATAACCGGACGAGTTGATGATGTACTCAATGTGTCCGGTCATCGTTTAGGCACTGCCGAGATAGAAAGTGCGCTGGTATCCCACCCTGCTGTCGCTGAGGCCGCGGTTGTAGGTTATGCTCACAACATAAAAGGCCAAGGAATTTACGTTTTTGTGAGTCCTGTTGAAGGCCATAACCATAACGAAAAACTCACCAAAGAGTTAAAAGACTGGGTACGCAAAGAGTTGAGTCCTATCGCTACCCCCGATATTATCCAGTGGACCCAAGGTTTACCTAAAACACGATCAGGTAAAATCATGCGCAGAATATTGCGTAAAATTGCTGCCAATGAATATGACCAACTAGGCGATGTTTCGACTCTAGCCGACCCGAGTGTGGTAGAAAGTTTGATAGAAAACAGGTTAAATCGCTAGGTTAGTAGTGACAAACACTTGTTAAAAACTAGCTGTTTAACGGATGTGCAACATTATGCATTCAGCCAGGTAAAGACTATTCCGCAACATTTAGCTGGATGAAGTAAATGTTGTCTACAAAAACACCAAGGCGATCTTTATGTCTGAGAAAATAGTCAGGTTTGAATTTGAAAAACAGAACAAAAATAGTATTCGATACAAAGAAATCCCAGAAGATGGAATGCCGCCAGTTATAGGCAGCATTTATGTTCAAAAATGGTTTGCAGGCGAGAGTAAACATATTGAATTGACGATCAGTAAAAAGGATTAACGTTCAGTCTCAATACTGTTAACAGGTTAGCTATTTATTGGCTGTAACAGCTAATAAATATTGAGGGTACCACTTGTACTTGCCCAGTAAGTTACTGCTCTTGCAGTAGCTTACTCACCGCATACTTTGGTGTTTTTTCGAGCCTTTTAATTAATCTAAACGGTACTTTTTCTGCCGTTATGCTTTGTGAAATATCTTGCAACATGGTCATCCATAATTTCGCAGTCATTTGAGAGTCAAATAAGGCTCTGTGAAAACCGCCCTCCGATGGTATATTTTTATAGGTGATGAGCGAACCTAATTTATGACTGGGAGCATCTTGATATAAACGTCTCGAAACTAATAAAGAACAAGCAAAATGGCCATTATACGTTCTAGAAATTTGCTCTAACTCTGCATCCAAAAAACGTTTATCAAATGATGCATTATGGGCAACTAGGTTACTGTCACCCATAAAATCAGCAAACTCATGCATAACTTCATTACATGGAGCCGCTTTTTTTAACATACGGTTAGTGATACCAGTATAGTTTTCGATAAAAGCGCTGACTGGCTTACCAGGATCCATAAGTGCTTGAAAACGTCCAACCACCTGCCCTTTTTCAAGACGAACCGCACCAATTTCGATGGCTCTATCTCCCAAATTAGGCGAAAGTCCAGTAGTTTCAAAATCCAGTACAACAAGGGAGTCGGCAAAGGTCTGCGTCATAATTAAATTACCAGTGAGACGTAATCTCGCTATTTTAACAAACAATGACGTGTTAACCGATGATACATTTGCCTAGTAAGGCTATTTTTTACAACCTCTTACACATGGCCTTGCATTTATAGCCTTTGGAGACTAGACAAAATGGTAACGGTTACCCATCAATCTAGGCTTAATTCGGTATCGCTAGAAAAGAATTTTTTTTGTTGTGTAACGGGATCAATAAATTGGATTTTTTGTGCTAATAATTGCAAAGGTTTACTGTAATCATCCAGCTTTTTTTGCTGTAAATGTGGATAATAAGTATCATTTAATAACGGCCAACCCAGACTTTGCATATGCACCCTCAATTGATGTGTTTTACCTGTTATGGGGTTTAGTTCAAATAAGGCTCTATCAGCATTTTTTTTCAGGCAACAAACTTGTGAATGACTATTAGCTGGCCCTTCAACGATATGCATTAGAAACCTTGGTTCAGATTTCTCTAAACGATTTATAACTTCCCATTGTTGGTTGACGTTCACAACCTTATTATTTATTTTGGCGATAGCCTGATAAGTCTTACTAACTTGATGTGTTGCAAACAAATTGTGATATAGCCCACGTGTTTCACAATTAACTGAAAATAACACCAAACCTGCAGTGTCGTTATCAATACGATGCACAGCTTGTAATTGTTGATTACCACTTTTATGACGCAAGCGATTTTGAAGACATTCTTCAACAAATCTGCCGCCTGGCATCACGGGTAAAAAATGTGGTTTGTAGGCAACTAGGATCAACTCGTCTTCATAAATAATTTTTTCTACAAATGGGATCGCGGGCTCATGAGACACTTCACGATAATAATAAACCCTCTGTTGGGCAACATATAAGGTTTGCGCACTAATTAAGCTGCCATCATGCCAATGTACTTTTCCTTCAGCCATACGCTTTAACCACACATCACTTGTAATACCGGGAAATTTTAAAACAAGAAATTCTAGAACAGTCACTACACCCGGGTTGTGCTGAGGTAGGCTGAGCTTGGAAGGGGAATTAGCTATAGCCATAAGTACACTCGTTTTTGACCCTATACGGGCAGCTTAAGTCTAAGTTGATAACACATCTTAAGTATTTCTTGATTGTCGATCAACACCCCTCGGACTTTTTAACTTTATTTGCTCCCGAAAACATAAAAGATATACCAATCTATAATTCAGACCTATGTATGCACATGCTCCCCATATTTTATATTGAAATATATAAAATTAGAAAAGGCAGTTGTCCTTAAGTGTCAGGCTTTGTCACTAGGTCAAAGGTTCGTTCTGACGGTGTTCACACAACACATTACAGATTTAAAAAGTTGAGCAATATTCTAAGTCGTGGCCTAAAAACATTGATGTATCCTAGACGTCTTTTAGGTTAAAGGACAGCGACGAAGCTGTCACAGGCTTACCCCACCAACATTTGGCTAATCAAGTTTTCACAGGTCGCTTGAGTCATGTAGCGCGGAACTGCATAAGTAAAACGTGCTTCTTTTAATGCTGCAACAGCGATTTGCGGAATATCTTTACGCTGTAAAGCCGCAAGTTTTGTTGGGATATCGAACTTTTGCTTCATCTGGCGAATACGCTGGATAAAAGCTTCAGCTAGCTGCTCATCATTACCATCTACGGAGCCAATGTTGCACGACTTAGCCAAGTCAGCTAATCGACTAGCGCAACTAGACTTAGAATAATCCAATATATAAGGCATAACTATTGCGTTAGCTAAGCCATGTGGCGTGTGATATAACGCACCAAAGTTATGGGCAATTGCGTGCACATAACCAACACCTGCCTGCGTGAAAGCCATACCAGCTAAATTAGATGCTCTTACCATTGCTTGCCGTGCGACCACATTGCTACCATCAGTTACCGCTGTGACTAGGTTTGCCATAATCAGTTGAGTGGCCTCAATTGCCTTTGCATCGGTGTGTTTTAAGGCATTTCGTGAAATATACGATTCAACAGCATGGGTCAATGCATCCATTCCAGTTGCCGCTGTAATATGAGCAGGTAAACCAGTCATTAATTCACCGTCTAGTGCCGCGGCAACAGGCATCAGTTTTAAATCCATTATTGGCAATTTACGTTTTTGTTTAGGATCTGAAACTACAGCAGCGATGGTCACTTCAGAACCAGTGCCAGCAGTCGTTGGAATAGCGTAAAGAGGTAGGGTACCACTAAAATAAACCTTGAAAAGACCCGCCATATTCACAATCGACTTGTCGCTTTTCCCACGAGCAGCAATCACTTTTGCAGCATCAATAGATGAACCACCGCCAACTGCCAGTATGGCCTTACAGTTATTGTCTTTTAATACACTCACACCCACTTCGATCTGTGCAATAGTAGGGTCTGGCATTACACCATCATATATCACAACGGTTATACCCTGCTTTTCTAGCTCCACTTTGATTGCATCCAACAAACCAAGCTTGGCCAACATAGAATCTGTGACTAATAGAATTTTTTTGTGTCCTTGCTCAGCGATATGCCGACACAACTCAAGGGAAGAACCAGGCCCATCAAAAATTTTTGGCCACTTAAAAGGTAAAATTGCCGTTATACCTTTAAAAATTCCCATATAAATTCGTAGACATAAAACTTTCAAAGCAAACATGTTCAATCCTAGAAAAGGAGACTCACAGCGACGCTGAAAGCAAAGATAATAAATTGACGACTCAGGTTAAAACATTCGTCAGGGTCAACTTGGATCAGCTTGGTGACGGGCATTTAAAACACATTTAATATTTGTAATATTAAACAACATACTGTTTTTTTGATATGGCCTTAAATTTATCGGCCGTATTAAACTAACCATAGCAAATCTACACTAGTAGGATCAGTTTAAAGATCGGTTTCCAATTAGTAATAACGAATATCTTCGGCAAAACAACCTATAGTTGTCTGATATTAGTCGACAAGATTAATGTCGACTAATACGTTAGTGATTAATAAAACGCCTGAATATCAGTAATAGCGCGACCTAAAATAAGGGCATGAACATCATGAGTACCTTCGTAGGTATTGACCGCTTCAAGGTTCATTACATGACGAATAACACCATATTCGTCACTGATACCGTTACCACCATGCATATCACGGGAAACACGAGCAATATCAAGAGACTTGCCACAGTTGTTACGTTTCATTAAAGAAATCAATTCAACTGGACATTGATTTGCATCCATCAAACGGCCCATTTGTAAACAACCTTGTAAACCAAGTGCTATCTCAGTTTCCATATCAGCAAGTTTTTTCTGAATTAACTGATTAGCAGCCAAAGGGCGCCCAAATTGTTCGCGGTCTAAAGTGTAACTTCTAGCAGCATTAAAACAAAATTCAGCAGCGCCTATTGAACCCCAAGCAATACCATAGCGAGCCTTATTCAAACAACCAAATGGTCCTGCTAATCCTTTGATATCTGGAAACATGTTTTCGTCTGGCACAAAAACATTGTCCATAACAATTTCGCCCGTTATCGAAGCACGTAAAGAAAACTTACCTTCAATTTTCGGTGCCGATAAACCTTGCATACCTTTTTCAAGAACAAAACCACGGATTTTTCCTTCGAGCTTACCCCAAACAACGAACACATCAGCGATAGGTGAATTGGTGATCCACATCTTGTTACCGGTTAAGGAATAACCACCGTCCACTTTTTTGGCGTGAGTAGTCATAGATGCTGGATCGCTACCTGAATTAGGCTCAGTCAAACCAAAACACCCTACCCATTCGCCAGAAGCCAATTTAGGTAAATATTTCATGCGTTGTTCTTCGGTGCCGTAGGTGTATATGGGATGCATGACAAGTGACGATTGCACACTCATGGCGCTGCGATAACCACTGTCTACACGCTCGACTTCTCGAGCCACTAATCCATAACTGACATAATTAACATCACTGCCGCCATATTGAGTAGGCAAGGTGGCACCCAACAACCCTAGTTGACCTAATTCATTCATTATTTCGCGATCGAAGTGTTCATGTCTATTGGCTTCAAGCACTCGTGGTAACAGTTTTTCTTGGCAATAATCATGAGCAGTGTCACGGATCATGCGTTCTTCTTCGCTTAATTGACTGTCAAGAAACATAGGATCTTGCCAGCTAAAAGGGGTAAGTTTTTGAATCATAAGATAGCTCCGTTTAATACTGTGTAGGCGTAGTCTAATTTATAGAGTCACTGTATGCTTAAAATAAGAATAAATATAATATATAGTTTTTATATTTTTAATAACTTTTTATTATTGAGTGTATTGTTATGAACTTAAAACGCCTTGAATATTTTTGTCAGTTAGCTGCGCACGGCAACTTTACTAGAGCAGCACATAAAGTAGGTATTGCTCAACCCGCATTAACCGTTGCGATCCAAAAGCTAGAACAAGAGGTGGGACTAAAACTCATTAACCGTGCTGACAAACATTCCTTATTAACAGCTGAAGGTGAAGTTCTATATAAATTGGCAACACAACTACTAAGCCAAGCTAAACAGGTTGAATTAGAGTTAGAAGAACTGAAAGATTTAGAGCGAGGTACTATTCGTTTTGGTGTTTCCGCTATGATGGGCTCTTATTACTTTCCTCAAATATTGACTGAGTTTAAACAAAAATATCCAAGAATAAAAATACACTTAATGGATCAAGGCACCGCAGCACTTGAAAAAATGTTACTTAATAGCGAACTAGAATTAGCTTTGGTACGTGGTGATTTAGAAAATCCACAATTACGTTATACACAACTTATTAACGAGGAAATTGTGGCAGGCATGGCCAGCTCACATCCACTAGCCACCGAACAAACTATATCTTTGACACAATTTTGCCAACAGCCGCTGGTATTGTTTCATGAAGGTTATTTTTTACGTGAAGTCGTGAGTCAATATTCAAAAAAAAATCACCTAACATTGGATGTTCGTATGGAAACTAACCTTATTGAACTGCAAAAATCATTAGTTCGCAATGAAGTGGGTATTACTACCTGTTTATCGCGTATTTTACAAAACGAATGTCACATGACATCCATACCTTTTGAACCAAAAATTGAGTTTAAGTTAAGCTTGGCATGGAAAAAAAATCATTACCTTTCTAAAGCCAGTAAAGTGTTTATGACTTACTTAAGCTCAAAAGTTGAATCGACTAGTTCAGCTTAATGAAGTGGGTTACTGACAGTAATTTTTGGACTTTTTTTAGTTTTTAAGTCACGGAAATAGTTCAATTCAACGAATATTTGCTCACTTATTTATGATTTGATTGTTCTAGCCCACTACTGCTTATTAATCTATAAATTTTATTCTTAAACCTATGTATAATGCTTCTCTATATTAAAAATAATGAATTCATTATATTCATAACTTTCAAAACGTATCGACCACCAATATAAGTCAATACGCCTGACGTGATAAACAATTGAGTAATTCAAAATGAAAACACTGACTGGTATGCCAAGAGATAAAAAAGGCGAAGTCGATCGTAAGTTTGTAGAAGCGCTTGCCAGAGGATTAGATATTTTACGTGCATTTAATCCGGGAGACGGATTTCTTGGCAATCAAGAAATTGCTCAACGTACCGGACTAGCTAAATCTAGCATATCTCGGCTTACTTATACTTTGACAAGCTTAGGCTATCTCACTTATTCGAAGCGATTAGAAAAATACCAACTTGGGGCTGGCGTGTTGGCTTTAGGTTATGCATTTGTTTCTAATCTTGCCATTCGTCAAGTAGCAAACCCCTCAATGAAAGAGCTTTCGATTGCAACGGGGACATCGGTAGGTTTGGCAGACAGAGACCGTTTGGATATGATTTATGTTGATCATTGTGCCCCTAAAGATATCGTTACCTTTAAAAAAGACATAGGTGATAAAATTCCGATGGCCACTACGGCAGCTGGGCGAGCTTATTTAGTGGCTCTATCAGAAGAAGAACGAAATTTCTTTATGAGGCATTTTAAAGAAAAATTGGGCGATAAGTTCGATGCTATCAAAGCAGGTGTTGATCAAGCTTTAGAAAACTATGAGAAATTTGGATATTGCTATTCATGGGGCGATTGGGAGCCCGATACGACCGCAATTGCTGTTCCGTTGAAACTCACGCAAGGCCAAATTTACGTTTTTAATGCTGGCGGACCCGCGTTCCGATTGTCTAAAGAGTTTTTGAGTGATGAAGTGGCACCACAATTAAAGAGCATGGTGCGTAATATTGAGGCAACCTTAATAAGGTTCTAGGACTTATTAGTTTCATCACAGGTTAAAAGGAATTTTTATCATTCATACAAGTCAGTCATCTTCAGCTAATCCGGTTGAACATGAAATAATGTAATGCTTGCACTCGTTGTTATTCATTGATTTGTCATTGAAAGGTATTTGCAGCTGTAGATGCAGATAAAATTATATTGATTTGAAATAGCGACACTCTATTTATTTTTTCTAGACTAAATTTAAATTTTCACTAAATTGACAGAGCTTTTTATCTAAGATAACACCATCTTTTTAATGAGTCAGTGTTTCCACTATTTACACTGTATCTCACATTTTTTAATATTTGCTTTATTAGGTAAGGTGCCATTTCTTTATTTTTAGAAATGGCACCTTACCTCGTGACTCAATCAAAAGAATAGACGTCATCTTTTATCACTTTATTAAAGTCCTCATAAATAGATTTAAAGAGCACATCTTTCATTTTTTAGGAACTTCAGCTTTGTTTCCATTGGTCAAAATTCAACTATTGTTCGACAAACGCAGTCTCTTTGTTACCTTTATAAATTTGACCTTCATCATCCCTCACCTTAACTGTCATAGTTTGGCCATTGAATAATTCTACAGTGTCCACATAGTCGGTAACTAGACCCCCATCGTTCTCAATCATCTGTGTGTCAAATAGTAAAAATTCGATGACTAATTATTTGACAGCAGATACCATCAAAATAGCTATCTAGTCTGGTTTCCAGTTTCTTTCCCGGGCAAGTAATAGTTGTTGCACAAACGATGAGCCATCTCGTTGTTAATAGATCTCCCTCTTGAAAATAGGTTCATTTAACTCCCTTATATTGGAAAGGATAATCGATACGCTGGATACGTTTAATCAAGGTTTACTTTTGTAGTATTAGGGGTGTGAATTGACTATTAGAATCGATTAATCCGGGCTAAATCTCAGCTTTTGAAACGCTTATCGGCTAGTGGAATTTTATTTTTTATATATACAAAACGACTCAAATAACGGCTTTATGCCAGACAATTTTCTTAGTATGTTGGTATTAACTGCGAAGGTTACTTTTTCTAAACCGCGAATAATGAGTCTTACATCATAATATTGGGCAGTAGCAACGACAGTATTGGGAAGGCAATAATCGCGATTAGTACCAACACATCCATGACCAGAAAACGTGCCACTCCCATAAAAATGTCATAAACCGCGACTGAGGGTTTAGTAACACTGGCAATAACAAACACGTTTAATCCCACCGGCGGGGTGATCAAGCTGATTTCAAGTAATTTAATCACGACCACTCCAAACCAGATCAAGTCTAATCCGTAACCATCTACCATAGGGATTAAGAAAGGTAGGGTAAGCACCATGATCCCTAGAGGGTCTAAAAACATTCCAAGTAACAAATATACACCTGCGATCATTACCATTAATAGCCATAGTGAAACATCTGCCCCTTCGACAAGCCCAACCAAAGCGGGTGCCATACCAGTTAATGCGACAAATCCAACAAAAATTTTAGCGCCAGCAGCAATAAAGAAGATTGAAGTGGTCTGAGTACACGTATCTTTGATAGATAAAATAAACTGTTGCCAGCTAAGTCTTTTTTGTAAGGAACCAATAGTGATAACCGCAAAAGCACTGATTGCTGCAGCTTCGGTGGCAGTAAATAAACCACCATAAATACCACCAATGATGATAGTAAATAGCAACATTGCCGGCCAGCATTTTATAGCAGCAACTCGTCGTTCTCCGTTTTCAAGGGGGCTGTCGTCTATTGGTGCCACTTCTGGGTTACGTTTCACCCAAATGTAGATAACCACTAAAAAACCAAGCAGCGATATGAGACCTGGGATAACACCAGCCATAAATAGTCGGCTAACTGACATTTCAGTAAAAATACCGTAAACAATAAATAATACACTTGGCGGGATCAGCGAACCCAACGTGCCACCTACGGCCACAGTAGAGGTGGCCAAGCGTTTATCGTATCCCATACGCAACATCTGAGGCACGCATATTTTACCCATCGCTGAGGCACAAGCGATGCTCGAACCAGTAATAGCAGAGAATCCTCCACAACCAAAAACAGAAGCCATAGCCACACCTCCAGGCAAACGTTTTAACCAAACTCGCGCTGCATGGTAAATATCAGTCGTGATACCGGTATGGTAAGAGATATGACCTAAAAGTACGAATAGCGGTATCATGCTTAAGTCATAAGAGTGTACTAAAGCAAAGGTGTTAGATGAAACCATTGACAAGGTAGGTGCCACTGCACTAACAATGTCAAAACCACCGTGTCGCATAGAAAAAAATAAAAGAATAAATGTAGATGACACGCCGGCTAAACTGAATGCGATAGGCACACGAAGTACCAATAAAAGCAACGCACAGGCAAACCCTACGAGCCCAAGAATCAGTGGATCCACAGATTAATCCTCTTCTATTATGTTGTTTCCAGCGTCTGTTCGCTGCACGAGATATTCAGTATTTGCTGTGATAGCCGCTCGCATATCTGCAGCAAGAATTATCGATAAACGTATGATAAATAATGCCGCTCCCGCAAAAAAAGCAAAACGACCTGGCCATTCAGGCAGCTCTAACTCACCGAAGAAATAAGCGCCGCTAGTGGCTGCATGAAAGAACCCTTGCCATGCCGAAAAGACCATTGGAAGTAGTATCAAAAAACTGATCAGAGAGCCAATAGCTAGCATCCATAATTTGGCGTGTTTACCCAAACGTTTAAACAAGAACTCTATGGTGATATGACTATAATCTGCTGTGACATAAGCTAATGGTAAAAAAATAGCTCCTACCATAAGTTCTCTAACGATGACTACATCGTCGGTAACTCCCCAGCCGAAAAGGTTTCGAGTAAGAACGGTTAGAGTGATCATTAATCCAAGAGTAACAATACACATACCCGCGAGAATTAGTGCCCCCTGTTCAACTTTTTTCAACATAATAATAAACTCTATAGTGTTAAATTAACGTGCCCAAGGATAACCTTGCAGCTCTCGTTCTTGTGTATATTTAGTCAGGGATTTTCTATAATTTTTAACCATGGATTTTCCATCAAAACCACTTTTTCTGGCTTCGTTTTCCCATTTAGAAATATGAAATTGACTAGCAGAATATAGTTCAGCTGAATCTGCATCAGAAAGACTGATTATTTCTAACTTTCGACCATCAATTCCTTGAGTAAATCGTTGCTCTGCAGCATTGTCAGATTTCAATACATTTTGCCCAAGATAATTGACAAAATCGGCTCCGACTTCGTCGAGTACCTTTTTTTGAGACGGGCTTAATCTATTCAGAGCATCTTGGTTTATAAATATACCTAAGCCAGTATAAATTCCCCAATTAAGTTTGGTTAAACTATCCGCCACTTCATGATGCTTCAAAGCGAGTGACGTATTCATATAGCTTTGGCTGCAATCAAGCAAACCGTTATCTAAACCTTGATAGGCCTTATAGATATTCATTCCAACTAAATTTGCACCTAAATCGCCAAATATTTTACCAAAAGTACCCACACCTCGTATTTTTTTGTTTTTTATATCATCAAGTGTTCGAACAGCATCGCCTTTACATAAGATAATAACGTTAGAGAGCATATACGAAGTGACAAATACTAAATTTTGTTTGGCTAAACTGTGCGACACCTCAAGAGATTGCATGTGGTCAAAGTTAGCTTTTAATCCAACCCAAGGATCTAGGTTTTCAAAGGGTAAATTAGTCAATGAGAAAGAAACCATCTCTTTAAGAAAATAGTCTGGAATAATTGTTCCTAAGTCTACCACCCCTGCAGCAATCGATTCTCGTGCAGCATCGGCCTTAAACAATGCACCACCCCACATAATGTTAATCGTTAAGTCACCGTCAGTGCGCTTCTCAATTTCCTTTGCAAACCACTTAGTAGCTTCTGCACGAGCACCTCGGTTTGGCCCAGGTTCACCATACGTGAGGACCGTTGCGGCGACAGCAGGGAGCGCATTCAAGGCCATAGTCGTTAATGCTGCCACGCAATAGAACTTACTCATTATGTTCATTTTTTTAGCCCCTCTCTAGGGCTGCTTATATTTCGCATGGCGGAATGTAAGAACCATATATTTAATTACTTTACATTAACATACATAGTGCTGCAAGGATGTTATTGACTAAATCGAATCACCTTTTTACCTCTATTGGATCTTCTCTTTATACTTAGTTCTGCGTTGGTAACAAACTAAAAGATCTGTTGAAACGGCAAGTAATTAGCGCCAAAAAATAGATTTCAATCCAATAAGATATGAATATCTTAAGATAATACGTATGAAGTATTAAAAACTCGAAGTTGACACAAATTAATTTAAAATCGTGAGTAAGCCATAGATTTGTTATCTAGTATTGATCACGCTACAACAGTTTTGTAGGCCAAGGTTAAATCCCAAATATCAGGGGAAAATCAATAAAGTCATTCTTACTCACCAGTAAGAAGAGATGGCGGTATCGGTATCATTATCGGTTTCGTTCAACTAGGAATTTAAGTTTGTGGATCAATGATCATCGTATTGATTTACCAACGATAATGTTGAATGCCGGTATTAAATAAACAAAGGTTCACAGACAACTACTTTCACACTAAACAATTCACATTGATGCTGTAACCTGTGTATATCC
>CAZMDX010000458.1:0-2022 GCA_964564805.1 uncultured Pseudoalteromonas sp.
AGACCTGCCCCACTCGGTGTTCCCAACGTAATGATTTGGCCTGGCCATCAAGCTTAACCTTGGTTAAAAACCTTTCTAGTTCTTCAGATGCTTGTTGGTCTAGGTTTAACTCTGCGGCAAAAGGAGTATTACCAAATAACTCATTTTCATCTTCAATATTAAAAAATGCACAAGCAGCAGGATTTAATTTGTTAAAACCATGTTCACCTAAAATAGCCATTGGCATACTGCTATGTTGTAACAACCCCTCAAATTTATCTTGATGGAACTGCTCTTTAGTATTGTCTGAAATCCAGCACAAATATTCTTGTTTTTCTTTGTTTAAACAATCGACGTGTAGCTCACTAGGATGTAACTCGTCATTTTTACCTCTTAAGTGTGCAGCAAAAACACGCAGTCTACCCGTTTGATTAATTTTTTTGGCCACCTTAACTGCATTACTTGGATCATCAAATAGATGAAAAAACGTGTTTTTCTTTAGCTCTCTTTCGCTTAAACCCAATCTGTCAGTCATGGCAATATTGGCTCTAATGATCTGGTTTTCTGCGTTAATGGTGACTACAGCAAGCGGTGCTAAGTCTAAAACAGTCGTAAAATGTTTTCGCTCTTGTTCTAGTTGAGTTTTAGATTGCTTAAGTTCAGTCTCATCTTGAATAACCCCGACCATACCAGCGCGTTTTTTATTTTTATCTGAAAAAAACTTTAACTTTATTTTAAGTGTGTGAAATACCTCATCAGCAAGCTGCCACTCAAATTCTTTATCGTAGCCTAGATTCACAGAACTAAAATTTGAACTGATATCGTTGTGTGGACGATGAAGTTCAGCAGGTAATATGCCTAATTCTTGTATGCTCTTGTGTTTAATTTTTGAAAGTGTTTGTTTAAACATGGTTTCAAAGGCTGAATTACAATCAACAAACTTTCCCTGTTTATCAAGCAAGTAAACCGGATTGGGACTGGTTGCTAGCAACATTCTAACTTTTTGCTGAGTAATGTGTTGAAGGCTTCTTTGTTGCTCTAGCTCTGTCAGGTCTTGCACCAAAAAATCTAAATGTGTGGTTTCGCCGTTATCATTTTTTTTCCTACTCAGGCCAATAAGCCTTAAAGGGATCGTATTTTGCAATTTTATGTCTTTTAGCTCACTTTCCTGACTTTCTATATCGTTTTTATTGAATAGTAAAAACTCTAAACAGATATCTATTTGATGCTTTTTTTTACTTATTTCTAAGGCCTGCTCCCACTCAAATACAGCCTTTTTGTTGAGCATTGTCTTTAATTGATTGAGCTCACCATTAAAAGGTTTCATTGCTAAAAGTAAGTTGGAAAAGAGTTGATCTGAGCTAAAAGTATTGTCATCAAAATTGATAGACAGTCTAGCTAAGCCAGTTTGTTGTAAACCTTTATTTAAGATATTTAAGTGAGCAGATTGTTGCTCGATTTTATGCTGGTAATTACTCACATCAGTGAGAGAAATCACACTGGCGATATCATGATTGATATTGGACTGCCTGCTGAATCCTAATTGTAAATGACGTTTGCTCGCTACCAGATAAGTATGTAAAGGTACAAACTGATTAGATACTAAAGCCGCGTTTATGGATCCTTGCACCTCAACATCAAATACCTCAATCAGAGTTCTACCCGTTAGCTGATCTTCCTTACTACCCAGTAAAAATGCCGCCACTCGATTAGCAAAAATAATTTCACCGGCTTGATTGATGTGCAACATGCCAACCTTGAAGTCGTTGAGTAAGGATTGTTTTACCGCTGCTTCTTTGCCGTACTTATTTAGTTTGTTACGCGAGTGAGAAAGTTGAATTTTAATGACAATGACACATATCAACAACAAAATACTTACAACCGTCAACGCTATTAGTCCAAATTTTATGGTTTCAGAACTTAGCTCAGAACTTAGTTCAGAACTCAGTTTAAGTATTTGATCAAGTGCTTTTTGGCTAAATGCAAAACACGCATGACTGACTAATGCTGAGATAATGCATAAAACCCTTAAAAACACACTGT
>CAZMDX010000459.1:0-5354 GCA_964564805.1 uncultured Pseudoalteromonas sp.
TTATACAATGGTATCACCTGAGTCCATACATTAAATACTGCTAGTGATATTATGAAACTTTATAATGCGCCCTGTATATTTTGTTAGTCGATATCAATTTAATTGAACCATTGATTAAAAAAACTGTATAAAAATAGCGCAGTTTGGGTATTGGTGCTGTTTTATCAGCTTTAATATTGATGGCAAAGTACGCTATATTAGTTTTTTAAAAGACACTATAAAACAAACAGACTTAACTATTAAGTCAATTAATATTTCGGAAGTAAACATCGTTTATACCGGTCTGTTGATTAACTTATGCACTTAATGTTTTTAAATTCAGTACAAATTTGGTGAGTGAATTCACCTGGAGTATTTATAATGAATCGTTTTTTTAAAACCTGGGCCACTCTTGCTTTTGTTTTTATAAGTGGCACTACATTAGCGGAAAAAAGACCGTTAACATCTTCGAATAAGTTAAACGAAAACTTTTCTGAAACACGAATTGTTGGTGGTGAAATAGCCACCCAAGAAAACTGGCCATGGATGACAGCCTATGTGATTACGTTTAATGACTTAGTCACTTCACTGAGTGTTGAAGACACTCTTTATGAAACAAGATCATTTACATCTGGTGCAGGCGGTCAAGCCACCGGGGAAATCATAAATTGTGGAATTGGTGACGTTGAGTGCACCGATGCAGCCAATAAAGTGTGCTTGATAGAACGTGGGGACGTTAATTTTTCTACAAAAGCAAATAACTGCGAAGCAGGTGGCGGTATAGGCGCAATTATTTATAACAATGAAGAAATTGGTAACATATCAGGCACCATGGGCGAAGATTACACGGGTACTATTCCTGTCGTTGCTGTGACCCGAGAAGATGGTTTAATTATTTTGGAAGAAGTTGGAAGTGTAGCTTTATTATTAGTGAGCGAAACGCTGGAACTTCAACAAGACTCCTCATGTGGTGCTTCTTTTCTAGGAGATAAATGGGTGCTGACTGCAGCTCATTGTGTGGATAGTGATAGCGCCAATCAGTTCAAAATCAATGTGGGCGAATATGACTTATCTGATGGTGCTGAAAATGCCATCGAAATCGCTAATATATACATTCATCCTCTTTATGTATCCGAAGAGTTTAACAACGACATTGCACTTATAGAGCTTGTTTCATCTGTGAACGCACCTGCCGTGCAGATTGCAGAACCAGAGTTGACAAATCAGCGAACCATTGAAAACAGCCTAGCAACCGTCGCTGGCTGGGGTGGCAAGGTAGGTTATGCTCCGGGCGAAGGACCCACTTCAAATTTTCCCGATATTTTGCATCAAGTTGATTTGCAACTCATGACTAACCAACAATGTATCGACGTATTAAATACCGACGACTCTGTAATTACGGATAATATGCTTTGCGCATCTATTCCACGGGGCGGCAAAGGCTCATGTCAAGGTGATAGTGGTGGCCCATTAGTCGTTAATACAGGTTCAGGTATACAGCAAGTGGGTATTGTGAGCTGGGGAATAGGTTGTGCCGCAGAATCCTATCCGGGAGTTTACACTCGTGTATCACTATACAAACAGTGGATGTCTTCAATCACTGATGGTGTTGCAGTTACACAACGCTATGATTTTGGTTTAGGACTTGAAGGTGATGAACTGACTACCGATCTTACAGTTACAAATAATAGCGAAATCACTGTTGGGCTCGACTTTGAACTTTCTGGCTCGAATGACTTTAGTTTAGATGCCAGTCGTTGTGCAACCCTAGGTGCAGGTAGTAGCTGCCAAGTTAGTATAAGTTACCTTCCAGCATCGGCTAACAACGTAACTGCAGAATTAATTATTACTGCTGATAGTGACCAAGTCCAAACAAGTCGCGCTATCGTTAGAGGCACAACACTAATCTCAGCCGTAGAATTATCCGGAATAGCAGGTAGTGCATCTGATACAGTGAATTTATTTAGTGGTGGTTTAAATGGCGCTGATGGATGGTCAGCCAATTCAGTTGAAGGGATTGAAAGTGGCACCAAAGGTGACTTGCAAGAAAGTATATTTATAGCGCAAATCGAAGGGGAAGGAGTCGTTACCTTTGATTGGTCGGTTTCTTCTGAGGAAAACACTGACTTAGAAGAAAGTGATCCAGATTTTGAACCTTATGATGCGCTTTATCTTTACGTGAACGGCATGCTGGTTGACTTCATATCAGGAGAAGTTGCTTTCACTGAAGTTAGTGTTGCTCTGGATGGGGGTACAAATGTTATCAACTGGACTTACAATAAAGACCCTAATGCGGCTAGTGGCGAGGATAAAGGCTTCATTCGTAATTTAGTATTCACTCCTGTGGTGGTTGTAACTCCTCCAGTGTTGGTTGCACCTTCTCCCGCAGTTCGGCCAAATGTTGCATCCGACTCTTCAAGCGGTGGTAGTTTAAGCTGGATGTTATTATGTTTACTTTGCCTGACATTCAGATTGAGAGGTAGATTTAATAACTAGTCATTATTTTTAAAGCAGGGAATTCATTATTCCCCTGCTTTTTTTATATCTAAAATATAAGCGTTAGCTACAAGAAATTGTGGGGGCTATATTTTTTATGGACCGGTCTCAATGAGCTCATCAGCGGATGCCAAAGTCTAAGATTTATCGCAAGTTGCTGTTTTTTTGACTGACAACGAACGACAGTTTTGCCTTACTAATCAAGAAAAAGGTACCGGATGCTTGATCCTTATAGTGCTTCATCATCGAACACACCTAGTGTATTTGTTTTAAAGTTATGGGTAAGTCGAATCGCTATGCTTCAAAGGTTATGACTTAGAAAAATAATTGATAGTTATATACTTTTAATATGCTGCCAAGCGGCTTCCATTTGCTGAAGATTAGCAGACTCTATGCTAAGCCCCTGTTTCTCAATTACTTTCTCAACCTGCCTAAAACGTTTTTCAAATTTACGGTTAGCTTTTATTAAGGCTGTTTCAGCATTGACTGAGGTATGCCGGGCTAAATTAACAACAGCAAATAACAGGTCACCTATCTCTTCTTCGACAGCCTGCTGATCAGGATCCGAAACATTCACTTCAGCTAATACTTCATCTATTTCCTCATAAATTTTATCAACCACTGGTGCTAATTCGGTCCAATCAAAACCAACTTTAGAGCATTTTTTTTGTATTTTTTGTGCACGCAATAAAGGTGTCATGCCCGTAGGAATATTGGACAATATGCTGATATCTAGCTCTTGGTTTTTACTTGCTCGCTCTTGTGCTTTGATTTGTTCCCATTGATGATTGAGCTCAACATCTGTTTTAAACTCAGATACATCAAATACATGGGGATGTCGTCTTATTAACTTATCATTGATAGCCTTAGCAATGTCCTCAAAATCGAAGTCGCCCTGCTCTTTTGCAAGCTGCGCGTAAAACACAACTTGAAACAACAGATCGCCCAACTCATCTTTAATATCGTGCATATTACCACTGAGTATAGCGTCGACGACTTCATACGTTTCCTCGATTGTGTGAGGTAGTATACTTTCAAAATTTTGCTGTTTATCCCAAGGACAACCTACTTCAGGATCCCTTAGTTGCTGCATAATCTCTAATAAACGTGTTAATTGGTTAACATTTTTATCGTTTTTAGACATATTATTTATCAACCTTTAATACCTCGGTAACACCTTTAATAAGCTGCAACCGACTCATCGCTTTAGACAAACTGGAAAGGTCTTTAACTTCTAGACTTAATTCAATTTTGGCTCTGTGTAACTTAGTATCACTTATGCTATTTACTGCCAGTAAACTTACCCTTTCATTGGCAATAATAGTCGTAATATCACGTAAAATGCCTGCTCTGTCATCACATAAAACATGTAGTTTGGTCTGGAAGGCCGCTTGTAAATTACTGGCCCAATTCACGTCAATTTGCCGTTCGGGATGTTGTTCTAATAAATTATTAAGTTGTTCGCAGTCTTGTCTATGCACACTGACACCCCGTCCTTGGGTGATGTAACCTAAAATTAATTCGCCTGGCAAAGGTTGGCAACAACCTGCAATTTGATTCAATAAATTACCCACTCCCTCTACCACAATACTGTCTTTTTTAAACTTGGCAGATTGTGGCCTTCTAGACCTGACTTTTAATTCGGGTGCGGGTGTATGCTTTTGTTGTAAAAAATGTACAACTTGCATAATACGCACATCACCACCGCCGATAGCAGCGTACAAGTCTTCAAGGGTTTGCATATTAAAGCGTGATATTGCATCACAGGCTTCTTTTGACTCAATATTTACTTTACCCAGTTCTCTATCGAGTAACTCTTTGCCTGCCTGTTGGTTTTTGCTTTTATCTTGTTTCTTAAAATACGTTTGAATTTTAGCGCGAGCACGAGATGAATATACATAACCTAATCCAGGGTGCATCCAGTCTCGGCTAGGGTTTGAGCGTTTACCAGTAAGAATTTCAACCTGATCGCCTGTTTGTAACTCATAAGTAAAGGGAACTATTCTGCCAGAAATTTTGGCCCCATTACATCTATGTCCTACATTACTATGAATGTAATAAGCAAAATCTAATGGTGTTGAACCAGAAGGTAAATCAACCACGTCACCTTTGGGGGTGAACACATAAACACGATCATCAAATACTTGACTACGCAGCTCCTCAACTAAATCACCACTGTCAGCAACTTCTTCTTGCCAAAGCAAAATACGTCTTAGCCAGTTTATTCGTTCTTCATAGCCTGAACGACTTGACGTAGTTCCTTCCTTATAACGCCAATGTGCAGCCACACCTAATTCTGCATCTTCATGCATTTGAGCTGTTCGAATTTGTATTTCGACAGTTTTGCCTTGTTTACCAAAAGTCACCGTGTGAATAGATTGGTAACCATTTGTTTTTGGTGTCGCAATATAATCATCAAACTCGTTGGGAATATGTTTCCAGCTGGCATGCACGACACCTAATGCGGCATAACAGTCCTGTAAACGGTCAGCGATGATACGCACGGCTCGAATATCATAAAGTTGTTCAAAGTCGAGATGTTTCTTTTGCATCTTTTTCCAGATGCTATAAATATGTTTAGGTCTTCCATAAACCTTAGCTTTAATATTTTGTGAATCTAATACGCCTTGCAACTCAGCGACAAAATCTTCAATGTATTGTTGTCGGTCTGCTCGGCGCTCGTCCAATAGTGAAGCAATATTTTTGTAAGTGTCTGGATGCAGATACCTAAAAGAATGATCCTCTAATTCCCATTTTAACTGGCCAATACCCAAGCGATTCGCCAAGGGTGCATATATGTTGGCGCATTCACGTGCGACCAACACACGTGTTTCTTCATCTTCATGTTTGACCTTTTGTAAGGTACAAATACGTTCGGC
>CAZMDX010000460.1:0-4027 GCA_964564805.1 uncultured Pseudoalteromonas sp.
GGTCAAGACATCACCGAGCTTGATAGTTCACGTTCTGAAATGGAACGCATAGCAAAAGATCTTACTCAGTTTATTGATACTGCGAATGCCCCTATTTTTGGTATTGATGCTCAAGGTAACGTAAACGAATGGAATCAAAAGTCAGCACAAATTACGGGTTTTCATGCTGATGAAGTACTGGGAAGAAACTTGGTCAAAGAGTTTATATCGTTAGATTATCGTAAGTCAGTGAATAATGTTTTGCAAAAAGCATTAAAAGGTGACGAAACGTCAAACTACGAATTTCCACTATATACGAAAGATAATAACCTAGTCATGGTGTTATTGAATGCCACAACCCGAAGAAATGCTAAGGGAGATGTTGTTGGTGTTGTAGGAGTTGGCCAAGACATAACAGAACTCGACAGCTATCGTTCTGAGATGGAACGTGTAGCACAGGATCTAACGTTGCTTATCGATACTGCTAACGCCCCAATATTTGGTATTGATGCTGATGGCAACGTAAACGAATGGAATCAAAAATCAGCTGAGATTACAGGTTTTCAATCTGATGAAGTAATGGGTAGAAACCTGGTCGAAGAGTTCATATCGTTAGATTATCGTAAGTCAGTGAATAACGTTTTGCAAAAAGCGCTCAAAGGTGATGAAACGTCGAACTATGAGTTTCCACTTTATACCAAAGACAATAACTTGGTCATGGTGCTATTGAATGCAACGACACGAAGAAGTACGAATGGTAACGTTGTCGGTGTTATAGGTGTGGGTCAAGACATAACCGATAGGAAATTTGCTGAGGCACAAGTTATTCAAGCCTCAAAATTAGCAACGTTAGGAGAAATGGCAACGAGCGTTGCTCATGAACTCAATCAGCCACTGCATGTTATTCGTTTATCATCTGGCAATGTGATCAGAAAACTAAAAAATAAACCAGAAACCATTGAACCTGATTATTTAACACAAAAGCTTGAACGAATTATGCAACAAACCGAACGTGCGGCTGCAATAATTGATCATATGACAATGTTTGGTAGAAAAGCGTCTGAAGAGGCATACTCAGTTGACCCATACGTCACTATTCAATCCGCACTCAGTCTAGTGAGGGAGCAGTTAAGATTGGCTGAAATTGGTATTGTAGTTAATGCCCCAAAGAGTTGTTCACCAGTATTAGGGCATCAAGTTCAATTAGAACAAGTTTTATTAAATCTACTAACTAATGCTCAAGATGCAATAAAATCATTTGAAAGCTGCGATCATAAAGTTATAAAAGTTGATATTGTTAATTTAGAAAGCACTGTAGAAATTAGTGTCGAAAATATAGGCCCCAAAATACCTGAAGCAATCATAGAGCGGATTTTTGAGCCTTTTTACACAACCAAAGAAATAGGCAAAGGAACGGGATTAGGTCTTTCAGTTAGTTATGGGATCATAAGAGACATGAAGGGAGAAATTTCAGTGAAAAATACTGATTCTGGTGTATGTTTCTTAATTACATTGCCAATTTACTATCCGATAAACGAACTTTCATTTCCATCATGATTAGTAAAACACACAAGTTCAGAAGTATTTGTAACATTCACATTTAAAGTTAATAATTAGTCATTCTGATTGGGACAAATTGTCAAAGGTACTTGTATAAATTTGCAAGGCGATATTTCTAATTCTTGAACAAGGAGTAAAAGCTTTTTTAAATTATTAGGTGACTGGAATGTAACGCGAACTGTCGTTTGATTTTGTTTTTTTATTAGCTAAAGCTTTTTTAGATATTATACTTTACATTATAGTCATTAAGTTTATTTTGGGAAATCAGTTCGAAAGCTCCAAAGATAAAATCTTTTTCCACTACATCACCCGGCGGAAAATAAAAGTGATACCTATCAGTAAGTTGTAAATATTATATTAAAATAATAGGAGAGTTTTTTATTTACTCCAAGTTCTTTTTTTACTTATTTAGTTGTGCGTTCATAATCGTGGAGTGGGGAAAGCCCATTATTTGAAATTAATAAGGCAATATTTGAGGGCATGAAATTTTAAGCTATTACTATTCATGCCTAGTTATAATTTGTTTTAATAATATCGAAAAGCTCAAACAAACCACTTAATGTCTAGCGGTCAGTTTAAACATTGTTAAAGATACGAAAGGGAAATTTTAGTGAAAAGCATGTTTGTAAAATGTTTTTTACTAGAATGTTATTCGGTAGATTAAAATTAGTTGATGTTTGAAAAAGGTATAAGCATGATAAAAATACTTGTTGTTGATGACGAGCAACCAATTTTAGAGGAAATCATTGAGACATTAACAGAAGATGGATATCAGGCATTACCTGCTATATCTGTTGACGAAGCTTTACATATACTCAGTGAAAACACTGACACTGGTGTTATCATTACCGATCTGAAAATGCCGGGTAAGACGGGTATAGATTTAATCCATGAAGTTAATAAACGTTATAAAAAAACATATCCTTTTATCATAACGACAGGCCATGGTAGTCCATCGATTGATGGTTCTGATCTGCTTGCAGAAAACTATATATTTTTACGCAAGCCCGTTGATATTGATCTATTACTTGACACTATAAGACATTCCCTAAAGCAAGATTTTAAGAATGGATAACACACTAAACCATAAAATTTTAATTATTGATGACGAAGTCGCAATTGTTGAAGAATTGTCAGAGTATATCGTGAGCATTGGGTTTGATGTTATCTCAACGGTATCAGCGGTAGATGTTTGTGACATTCTCATTAATGATCCTGCAATTAACATCATAATCACTGATTTAAAAATGCCCCGACTGGATGGTTTTGGTTTAATTGAACGAATCAAAAGCGTTGTTCCGGCTTCTCACGACTTAAGTTTTATTATTGTATCAGGCAATTATGATGTTGAAGATGCGTTAAAAGCCGTAAGATTAGGTGTGTCTGATTTTTTAACAAAACCATTATCTACTGATTTATTACATCATTCGTTACAACGTATTTCTGAAACTTTATATTTACGCAAACAAGAGAAAAAATTTGTAATAGAACTTGAAGCATCAACAAATGCAGCGAAGGTAGCTCATAAAGAAATTATTTTTCAAAATAAAGAGAAAGAAAAGCGAGCGGTTGAGTTGGTTCTTGCCAATAAAAAGTTGGCTTCCCAAAATGAAGAAAAAGAAAAACAAACATATGAATTAGCTCTCGCAAATAAAGAGCTTGCTAATCAAAAAGAACTCGAAGTTTATCGTTCTGAGATGGAACGCGTAGCCAAAGATTTAACGATGCTTATCGACACGGCTAACGCACCTATTTTTGGAATTGATGCCTACGGAAAGGTTAATGAATGGAATCAGAAATCTGCTGAAATTACGGGTTTCCATGCCAGTGAAGTTTTGGGAAAAGACCTAGTTAAAGAGTTTATCACTGCAAATTATCACCATTCAGTAACCGAAGTGCTTCAAAACGCATTACGTGGTGACGAAACCTCTAATTTTGAATTCCCACTTTATACTAAAAATAAAAAATTGGTCATGGTATTACTCAATGCAACGACACGTCGTGATGCGATTGGAAATGTGGTAGGTGTTGTAGGAGTAGGACAAGATATTACCGAACTTGATAGTTATCGTTCTGAAATGGAAGTAAAAGTATCCAAGCGGACACATGAACTAAATACTATCTTAACATTAAGCCCAGACGGCCTTGTGCTAGTCAGTGACGATAATTATATTCGTTATATTAATCCTGCTTTTTTAAATATGACGGGGTTTAAACTTGATAAATTACTTGGTAAATCTGCTGAAATATTTGTTGAGTCAATGGCCGGTTTATTTGACCCAGAAAAAATGGGTGATGAAAGGTGTATTGGTGGCGAAGATGGTGAGCTGATAGTTTACCTATTACGTCCTATTATGCGCATCCTTCATTGTAATATTAGGACAATGTATGGATTCACGGGAGCAAAAGAAGGCCAAGTTTTGTATTTTAGAGACGTAACCCATGAAACAGCAGATGATAGGATGAAGAGTGATTTTTTATCCACTGC
>CAZMDX010000461.1:0-4031 GCA_964564805.1 uncultured Pseudoalteromonas sp.
GATATTTTGCAGGTATATTTAGAAATTTTAATTCAAGCCGCTTATGTTGATGGGAAATTAGATAAAAGCGAACAAGCTATTTTAGAAACAGTGTCTCAATATTTAGGCTTTAGCCAACACGATTTACTTTACTTAATGTCAGCTTTTGAAGCAGAAATGCGCTTTAGACAAGGTGGGGGGGGTAAACAAAACGCCAATGGACAAAAGTATTCGTCTCAACAATCCTTAGATGATGCCTATAAAATTTTAGGGACTAAAACATCTGAGGATGATAAAAATATCAAAAAAGCATATCGCAAGTTGATGAGTGAACATCACCCAGACAAATTAGTCTCAAAAGGTTTGCCTAAACAAGCGCTAGAGTTAGCAAAAAATAAAACCCAAGATATTCAGTCAGCTTATGAAATGATTAAGGAAAAACGCGGTTTTAAATAATGAGTTTTACTTTGACTCAGATTGAACTCATTAATTTATTTTTCCGTTTTGCTTCAGTTGGGGCTTTACTTTTTATCTGCCTAGTTGGCCTTGATAAAAGTGTTCCGTTACATCTGTGGATATCCCGATGTTTGTTATGTTGCTTGTCAGGTTATCTGTTACTGACAGCGCCGATAGATAACGTTATATACGGTGATTTTCGGGGGCTGTTTTTACTACTGACAGAATTATTACCTTATTGTTTATGGCTATATGTTTTTGCTTTAATAAAACCAGAAATACGTACTAAAGATATCCCATGGTTAATCAAGGCTGCTGTCTTGTGCACATTGGTGTGGTTTTTATATTTTTTTGGTGTACTTCAAGGTAGTGGCAGTTTTCATCAAGCTAACCATATTTTAGGTATCGTTTTTTATTGTCATATTGCATTTATGGCTATTTATGATTTTCAAGATGACTTGGTGCAACAACGTCGTAAATTGAGAGGGGTAGTCGCTGCTTTTATCGGTGCTTACAGCTTTTTTTTAACCTTATTAGAACTTTTTGACGACTCGCTGCGCACTAGTTCTTTGTTTAGTGTGATTAACGCCACAACAATTTTTGTGTTGATTTTTTTATTCTTAACTTATTCAACAAAGACTAAACCCAATTTAGAACAACTCAATGATGGTTTACCTAACTCTGCGCCACAGGAATTGGTCAACGCTTCTATCCCAGTTATTTTCACATCTGATTTAGAAAAAATGAGAAGGTTGATGGCACAACAATTTTATACTCAGTCTAATCTGACTATTGGCGCACTGGCAGAAGCGCTGGGTATGCCTGAACATCGTTTACGTCTGTTAATTAATAAACATTTGGGATACCAAAACTTTTCGGTATTTTTAAACCATTACCGTATCCCTGCCGCTAAAATAATACTGAAAAATCCAGATCGAGCAAGGCTGCCAGTTTTGTCTATTGCTTTGGAATTAGGTTATGGCTCGATAGGGCCGTTCAATCGAGCCTTTAAACAAACTACAGGGCTAACCCCAAGTGAATTTCGTAAAAAGTTTCAAAATTGACGATAGTTTTTCAAAATCGGCGAGCATCTAATTGACTTTTTTTTTAATGTTCAAGCATCTTTACTAATTTGGGATGAGCACTATGTTAAAAAAGGTTTTGGTTTTAATTGTATGCGTGACGTTTTTGTTTATTTGGATGTTATGGCCCGTTTACCAATTTTATGCACACAAAGGTGAAGCTGTGTTTCTTCCGTGGGGAGAGATCGATATTCCGGTTGAAACGGTGCAAAGCCAGCAAGTTTACGATGCTAATTTCAATCAAGTGGCAAAAGTAGCAATGGATAAGCTCGACTTACATCACAAAACTATCAACGCACCGGGCATGTCAGCTGCGGTGGGTATTGATGGAAAACTGGTGTGGGCGGGTGCAGTTGGCTGGGCAGATATTGAACAAGCTATCCCCGTATCAACAGATACTCAATTTAGAGTGGGTAGTACTTCAAAAGCTATTACAGTAACAGGATTGGCAAGGTTATTAGACAAACAACTTATTGACCTAGATGCACCTATTTCAGAGTTTCATCACGCACTTCCCAATGTGCAATGGCAGCAAATAAAAGTGAAACATCTGGCGTCACATATGTCTGGTTTACCCCATTACAAACAGTTCGATGATAAGTTGGGCTTGTATAAAAGTATTTCCCTGACGACTCATTATTCAAATGTAAATGATGCCCTAGCACTATTTGACGATACGCGACTGAAATTCGAGCCGGGCAGTCAATTCAGTTATTCTACCTATGGCACAGTGCTGTTAAGTGCCGTCATGCAAGAGGCTGCAGATCAGCCATTTCTCGAACTGATGCAAGAGCAAGTATTTACACCCCTTGAGCTAAACCATACTGGTGCAGAGTCTCAATTTGAGGGGCAGGGTATGTTAGCGACTTTTTATTGGAATAACGAAGGTAAAAGTCAAAAGGTACGTGTCTGGCGCGATGTCGACCTTAGCCACCGATTAGCAGGCGGTGGTTTTGTTTCGACTTCGTCAGATTTGGTAAGGCTGGGTAATGCTTATTTTAATGAGCAGTTCATCAGCCCAAAAACGAAGCAAAAGATATGGACACCGCAGAGACTTTCAAACAGTGACATCAATCAACAAAACTATGGCATTGGTTGGCGTATCGATCAAATGGCAGTAGACGGTAAAACTGTTAATTATATGCATCATGGTGGCGTATCCAGAGGTGCTCAAAGTCTATTGGTGTTAATTCCCAAATATGAATTATCAATAGCGATGAATATCAATGCTAAAACCGAAAAATTCGGAAGCTTTTCCAAAATATGGAAAGAGCTAGCCATTTCTTTTATAACTGCATCTGAACAAGCGAAGTTAGCCGCGCAAACACAAGAACGTTTCTTGACTGAAATTTCCGATCGCAGCGACTAAGCTTTAAGCGCTTAAGGTTTATCAGTAGGTGATTCTGGTTGTTTGCCTCGCCACCATGCAGCCAGAGATGAACCTGTAACATTCATTATTGGTCCAAAGACCGCTGGCGCTAATCCCATAGTAGCAACTCGCCCCATTTCCACTGCAATACCTGATGCGAGTCCAGAATTTTGCATCCCTACTTCGAAGGCAATTGTGCGTGAAGAAGCTTCGTCCATACCAAATAGTTTTGCGCTACCGTAACCAAACACGTATCCGAGTATATTGTGGATCAATACCAAAACAACTAATACCAAGCCTATATCGAGTAAACTATCACGACCCGCAGCTGTGATCACCGTAATAATAATAGCGATACCCAGCATCGATACTTTAGGCATAGCACGATCAATAATTGGAAAACGCCCATGCAATAAACGATTGAATAACAGTCCTGCTATAATGGGTAAAATCACAATTTTACTGATGCTTAAAAACATCGCCATAGTATCTATTGGTACCAACTGATCGGCAAATAACGACATGTAAAAGGGTGTAATGAAAGGTGCGAGTAAGGTGGATACTGCAGTAAGGGTCAGCGATAGTGCCAAATTAGCCCCTGAAATATAGGCCATCACGTTTGACGCTAATCCACTGGGTGAACAACCCACTAAGATAATACCCGCAGCGATTTCAGGAGGCAGTCCGGAGGCCGTAGCCAATCCAAAACCAATTAATGGCATAATTGAAAACTGACAAACTAAGCCAATCAATACACCTTTTGGCATTTTACCAATTTGCACAAAATCTTTTATGCTCATGGATGTGCCCATCCCAAACATAATAATCATCAGTAAAGGCACGATCAGCGCTTTGAATTGAAAATCACCCAAACCAATAAATAGAGCAGGATAATATAACGCGGCACTTACGGCGGTAAAAATCACAAAGGTAAAGACGAATCCAGAAAATTTTTCTGTGGTTTTTAAGAATAATACAAACAAAACAAAAAACGTTATCACCACAGGGCCGGACATGGTCCATTGCTGCATAAAGATCAATATTAGGCTTGTGATGCCAGCTAATAAACTAAATGCAGCCAGTATTTTTGTTGTTAGCATTGTGCTTCCTTAAAGGTAGGTGAATTTTCATATCACTATTTTACT
>CAZMDX010000462.1:0-1775 GCA_964564805.1 uncultured Pseudoalteromonas sp.
ATGAGCTTGATAAAGAAATGGAAAGTAAATCTGTTTTTTACAGGCGGTACATGGATGATGTGATTGTATTATCTACATCTAGATGGAAATTAAGAAAGGCCATCAGAGTGGTTAATCAACACTTTGCAAAACTAAAGTTAAAACAACACCCTGATAAAACAACCATAGGTCGAATTAAAGCGGGGTTCGACTTTTTAGGCTATCAGTTTGGTGAAGATAAAATAACCGTTTCAAAACGAACACTAGAAAATCACATACGTCGACTAACGCAGCTTTATGAGCAAAAAAAGCACTTACCAAACTGGAAGATGCTTCTTGATGATTATCGACAACATTGGGTTACATGGGTTTATTCAGGTATACCGTCGTCGATGATTAATGTTGATAAAGAAACTCACTCAAGATTGTTTCTTAAATCGGCGTGCTGCTAAACCTATAAGGCCTAATGCGAAAATCGAAATTGTTGAGGGTGCTGGTACTTTTATCAAATTTGCCTCTGTCCATCTCGCAAACACTAGGTAATCATTGTTAGTCGTGTCGAGAACGCCTGGTTCCGCAATGTTAAATGTTTTATCGTCTGAATCTGTTCTATCATTAAACGTAGCGTGACGTATCCGCCCATTGTCCTCATACTCCGGGGCAAAGTCCGTTATAACTAAACAAAAACTGCTATCCGCACACCCTCTGGTCAAGTCCGGGCGACTGTCAAACAACAACGCCGGCGCCATGCCGTCGACAAATACGCTAGCCAATAACGCTTCTGCAAAATCCGTTGCTTCATGCTCAGTGCGAACGTCTATAGTGGCTGCCTCGGCTTCGGAGAAAACACTATTAAACGTGCCATCACGAAATACCACATCCCACAACGTCCCGCCTACATCGACGTTGAAAGCACCTTGTAATTTGCCTAAATCATCAATATCCCATACTGTCTCTGTCTCCAATGCTAGATTATTTACCGTACCACCATCGCTCACGCGGATTAATACGGCGTTAGCAAAGTGTGAACACGACAGGGTGGTAACTAAAATTGCGGCGGTTATATATCTATTTATCATTATGGTTTCCATGCTATTTGAGGCAACTCGTCTGCTGCGCTCTTATGATACGTGTTACTGCAATTATTAAGCCAAAAAATTAATCTTAATATAAACAGTAGCTTATAATTATTCGAAAAAGAGGGTCACAACATATGTAAAAAAAACAGACACTTTTTAATGCATTAATATTGTCAATTATGCGAACAACTATTAGCACTGCTCACCTACTGTTACCAACAATACATGCTTACAACCTCGCAGGTTTACGAGCATGAAAAACCATAAATGGAATAGTTAAACCATTTCGAATAAAACACAAAATCAAATATTTTGAACTGGGCGTGCGTTTTTTAAACGATTTAGACCATTAGAAAGTATAAATAACCCTGACAGTCCGCTTACAAGATTTTATTGAGATACGAAATAAGCTTAAAATCGAATGGCGTATGACCCCTTTTGGCACATACTTGCCTGTCAATAGACAACCAATAATGCCTGTAAATGATCTACGTCGCCTATTTATTTTGATTCGAGTGAAAGGCTGGTATTGGCTGCGTTTAGATTTATTGACTGGCCGAAATATAGAAATGTGTAACTTTAGTTTAAAAATTAACCACAAAACCTCGTTTTATAAACATATGTTTGTCTTCAATGTGTCAAAAGGGGTCATACGCCATTCGATTTTAAGCCTATTTTGTATCTCAATAAAATCTTGTGAGTGGACTGTCAGGGTTA
>CAZMDX010000463.1:0-2774 GCA_964564805.1 uncultured Pseudoalteromonas sp.
AACTGAACTTTACCATCTGACAAAGCGAATAAAGTATGGTCTTTACCGATACCCATGTTACTACCCGCGTGGAATTTAGTTCCACGTTGACGAACAATGATATTACCGGCTAAAACTGACTCACCACCGTAACGCTTAACACCTAGGCGTTTACTTTCTGAGTCACGGCCGTTGTTAGTACTACCACCAGCTTTTTTATGTGCCATTTGTATATACTCCTATTAAGCGCTAATACCAGTGATTTTCACTTCTGTGAACCACTGACGATGACCCATTTGGGTACGTGAATGCTTACGACGACGGAACTTAACGATTTTTACTTTATCGCCACGTCCATGCGTTACAACTTCAGCTGTAACTTTGCTACCACTAACAAACGGGGTACCAATTTTTATATCGTCACCATTGCTCACCATTAAGATGTCATCGAATTCAATTGACTCACCTGGAGCCACCTCGATTTTTTCTAGGCGAACGGTTTGGCCTTCAGCCACACGGTGTTGTTTGCCACCACTTTGGAAAACCGCGTACATAATTAAACTCCGCACTGTGTCTCTTGACACTTATATTCAAAAACAGGCCGCGAATTATACGTGAACAGATATCTCCAAGCAAGGCAATTTCCGAATTAATTTGTATAAATATCAAACGGTTTACCCTAACCCAAAGTTTTTTGCATTATTAAGCTAAAGTGTCACTGGATACGCCGAAAAAATTCTGTAAAATCCATTTTCAGAATTCGAGCGTACAATTGAAATATATTTACAAATGGGTAAAAGCGGCAGTATGAAATTAGAAACGATTAATCAACTCGCACATCAAGACATGATGGCAGTCAATGGGCTCATCCAGCAGCAAGTGGACTCAGAGGTTTCGTTGATTAACCAACTAGGTTTTTATATTGTTAATAGTGGTGGTAAGCGTTTAAGACCTCTTATGACTATTCTAGCCGCAAGAGCTCTTGATATTCAAACAGATCAACATCACACGTTAGCTACCATAATCGAATTTATTCACACCGCCACCTTACTACACGATGACGTAGTCGATGAATCTACTATGCGCCGTGGAAAAGAAACAGCGAATGCAGTGTTTGGTAATCAAGCTAGCGTATTAGTAGGGGACTTTCTTTATACTCGTTCATTTCAGATGATGGTCAGTTTAAAACGTATGCGTGTTATGGAAATATTATCCAATGCGACTAACGTGATATCAGAAGGGGAAGTATTGCAGTTAATGAGCTGCAACGATGCTCAAACCAGCGAAGAAAGTTATATGCAAGTGATCTACAGTAAAACAGCCCGATTATTTGAGGCCGCTACCTTACTGGCCGCAGTATTAACTGATCAAGACGAAGAAATTGAATTTGCGATGCAAGAGTACGGTAAATATTTAGGCACTGCTTTTCAGCTTATTGACGATATTCTTGACTATTCAGCTGATCCTGATGAAATGGGGAAAAATGTTGGCGATGACCTCGCAGAGGGCAAGCCAACACTGCCATTACTGTACGCAATGTGGCATGGCAATGATAAACAAAAAGCACTGATTAAAGAGGCAATAGAAGAAGGCAACGGCATGCAACACTTTGATGAAATCATGTCAACAATGCAAGAAACTGGCGCACTACGTTACACAAAAAAACAAGCGTTAGATGCCTCTGATAAAGCAATTAAGGCGTTGGCTCCATTAGCCAATTCTGAATATAAAACGGCACTAATTGGACTTGCACATATTGCAGTTGAACGAGCAGCATAAATTTTATTATTTGGCTCGACTTTTACCATCCGAGCCTACTTTTATTTTAATATTATTGATTGTCTAACTGCACCCTGCCACTTACTGTGGATATATTAACCTTCGCAGCGCCACCATTTAAGGAGAACTTTAGCCAACGATTGGGCCCATATTTAGCCTTTTGTATTTTGTCATTAGACAAATTGTTAGAAATTCTGCCACCGGCGTGGCCTTCAATATCAAATCTTGCCGATACATTGCTTTGTAGGTAAAGGCGAATCGATCCCCCTACTGATGAAGCATCAATTTCGCCATCATCTTCAAGTTCTAATTTAGCGTTTATTGAACCATTAACTGTGTCTATATTTAATTGGTTAACCTTACCAAGTTCCAGCTCAACGTCACCATTCACTGTTTCTATATTGATATTGCCACTTTCACTTATAATCTCAATATTACCGTTTACCGACGAGTAGGAGTCTTCTTTACCTTTTGAACTTCGCGAGTTAATTGTGCCGTTTATGGTTTCTATTTTTACATCTCCTTCTAAACTTTCCGTAGTTATTCGGCCATTTACGGATTCAAGTCGGATGCGTCCCGCTAGTTTTTTTACGTCAATAGAACCATTTACTGTTTCAACTTTTGCGCCACCGCGGACTTTCACAAGTTCAACATCAGCATTGACTGCGCTGTAATACACTTTACTTTGACGAGGGACAAATATTTCTAAATCGTCGCCATTATAAGAACTCAAGTTACCCCAACTACTATTATTTTTAACTTTGACTTTGATGAGTACTTCATTTCCGTCTTTCTCAAATATGAACCTTTCTGTTTTGTCGCCGAGAGTAGCTGTTACTTTTACCTCTAGTTTATCCCATGCAATTACCTTGGTAGAGCCGTTTATATGTTCAATTTGTATGTAAGGGTTTTTAGATACTTCGAGCGAACGATAAATCTTTTCATTACTTAAGACCTCGTAACTTAAACATAAAAAGCCTACAAAAATTAATAACTTTTTCATACCTATACTCCTA
>CAZMDX010000464.1:0-9171 GCA_964564805.1 uncultured Pseudoalteromonas sp.
TTTTTCTATAGGATATGACAATGAATGGGCGTTTGAGGTGTTGGCAGAGTTGGACTTTGGGTATAGTTCAAGCACATACCCAGTTAAACATGATCTCTATGGAACGCCTGACTGGCCAAGGTTTGCTTATAAACGCAAAGAGGGGATTATAGAAATACCTATTCCTACTTTGAAAGTATTAGGTAAACAGACTCCTATTGGTGGTGGCGGATACTTTAGGCTTTATCCATACAGCATGACTAAATTTCTAGTTTCAAGTTATCTTAAAAAAGAAAAACAACCGTATTCATTTTATTTTCATCCTTGGGAAATTGATAGCGAGCAGCCCCGATTAAAACATGCTCCTCTCAAATCTAGATTTCGTCATTACGTCAATTTGCATAAAACCTATGGCAAGCTTGAACGTCTGTTGCAAGACTTTTCATGGGGCACTATGAAAGAAGTATATAATATATCTTCAAAATAAGGGAAAAGATGTGAACGGAGTCTCCACTATTAAGGTCGATGTATTCTCGACAAAATCCTTTTTTGTTTGTCTAATATTAATAGTCGCTTCTTGGGTAGCTGTATTTTATCAAGGAATAGCTACTGCCGTCGAAATTTGGCTAACCTCTGACATTTTTAATCATTGTTTATTTGTGCTGCCTGGTAGCATATTTCTCATCTATTTAAAGCGAGATGAACTCAGCCTCAGATATTTCAAACCCAATTTTTTTGTTTTGTTTTTGTGCATAGGTAGTTTAACCCTCTATGCCATTGGTCTTGCAGGTGATGTACAGCTATTTATGCACGTGGCAATTTTTACATTCCTACCATTAAGCATATGGGCATTTATCGGTAATCAATTAGCGTTAAAGATACTTTTTCCGTTAGTGTTTATTCTTTTTTGCATTCCTGTTGGTGAAGAGTTAATACCTGCAATGCAAGAAGTGACGGCTGATTTGTCTATGGTCATGTTGAATTGGACTGGCATTCCCATCTATAGAAGTGGGCTATATATTGAAATTCCCCAAGGAAGATTCTTAGTGGCAGAAGCTTGTTCTGGGATTAGTTTTTTTATTGCATCTGTGGTGATTGGTTCGCTTTATGCTTATTTGAATATACGTTCCACAAAACGTCGCGTCATATTTATGCTTATTTCTATAATATTTCCTGTGATAGCCAATGGTATTCGTGTGTTTGGGATCATATTGACAGGCTATTTGACTGATATGGAACATGCTGTTGGTGCAGACCACCTTATTTATGGCTGGGTATTCTTTTGTATAGTAATAGTGTGTTTGCTAGGTATTGGAGAGTTGGTTAGAGAAAAAGAAATCGAAACCGAAACCAAGCTACAAATGAAACCAGACATTAATCCCAGTCATTATACTTTTAAAACATGCTATCAATTACCTTTCAGTATCATTGCGATAATGTTAATTTTTTTAATCTGGTTTAATATCATTTACTCCCAACTGGACGAGCCTAGCAACGCTAATAAGCTTGTCGTGCCAATAACCACTCAGTTGACTAATTATAAAAGTTCTTGGGTACCAGAGTTCAAAAAACCTTATCAGCAGTTTCAGTTTTTAAGCCAACTCAATAGTGTAGATGTAGATGTGTATATAGTTTGGTATCCAAGAGGACATGGTGAGCTGATAAGCTCTTTAAATAAACTCTACACTGAAAAAGCATGGACTCTAGAATCGAAGGACCATTATCAGTTGGATGATGGTCAAACAATGGATATTTCTACTATTGTTAACCCTAGTGGCAAACGGTTTTTAAGTTATTGGTATGTGGTTGATGGAAAAATATTCACCGATAATAAAATGGCCAAGTTATATGAAATTTATAGGATCATGAGCGGAAGTTATCTGGGTAGCGGTTTGGTGGCACTTTCTCAACCCACAGAAAATACATCTGTTGAACAAAACAAAATTAATTTTGTAGCTTTGACTAAAGATAACTTGCGTTCACTAAGTAAGTACTTTGATTTTGAATAGTGGATATTGAGAATGCACACGAGTAAGTTTTTTCCTACATGGTTTAATTATTTGTGTGTTTTTCTGCAGAAGAGAGATTGGCGCGGTAAACATTCATTCTATTTGTGGTTGTCTAAGCGATATAGCGAGAAAGTGATAACTCATAAAATTCAGAATAGGCTGTTTAATGTACCTGCTGGTGAATGGTGTTTCTGGTTAGAAAAAGGTCCTGAAAATTACTACCTGGATGAATTCTTGCCTTTTTGTAACGTATTAACAAGATTAGAGGTTCCATTTACTTTTTTTGATTTAGGCGCCGATATCGGTACTGTTTCATCACTAGTTGCCACTCACTGTAAAAATTTGAAAAACGTAGTTGCTTTTGAACCTAATACCAAGTCTTTTGAAGTATTGACCTCTAATTTGGACAATCTTCAACAGCCATCATTATGTATTAACGCTGCAATATCTGACTTTGAGGGTTTTGCTACTTTTTACGCTGATCCACAAAGATTAAATGATCACGAAGGTTACATAGATATTAGTGCTGAGGGAGACACTCGTGTGATTTCTCTAGATAGTTGGTCAGCCAGTCAAAAAAATATATTTGTTGAAGATACAATTACCTTAAAAATTGATATAGAAGGGCAAGAAATACAAGCTTTGCTTGGTGCTGAAAAATTAATCAAAAGTGCAAAGAAAGTGGTCATATTGATTGAAGTTCACCCTGAGGTGTTGACAAGAACCAATAACACCCCTGATGATCTATTTTCTACAACCGAGCAGTTTAGGGACTTTGACTGGACGGTACCGCTTCACAATAATACCCCTGTACATCGTAACCTGCCTTTTTTTGAACAGATGCCTGTAGGGCAATATGACATCATTGGAATTTCTAGATAACGATCCGCTTAAACACATGTATTTCATATAAAAATGTGATTAATTGTTGTTATGTCAAATAGTCAATTAATGCCTAGCTTTTTTTATTGTCCTTTAATATTGTGCTCGCACTTTCTCGTTTATGGATTGCGTTATTGGTCAGGTTTACTCTGATTTCAACATTTATTGTTGAGGGAACCAACATTTAATAGCGTTATTGTAGAAGCGAGCCAGATGAACTTTGTAAGATAAAATTATTTTGCATTACCCTACCTCAACTAAGGCGATTTGTTGTATTAATCCCAATGTTGCTGTCGCAACTGATGAAGATGTCGTCTTTGGCTAATGGATCTATGAGTGTTGTTTCACAAATAAAAGGTGTGATTTGTAATTCGAGGTTATGAGCTCGACATTCCTCACAATAAACTTATTCGAACAACCCAGTTATCACTAACATAAATATCGATATCTCCAATGTAATATTGATGCCCTGTCAAAGCAGTATAGATAAACTCACAGTTATCAATTACATCGTTATCGATGGTAAATCTTGCTTTTCGACTGTAACTGACTCTTGGCAGTTGTTTATAGCCATCACCCAACAGGTAGTAAGATATAGTTGGGAAATCGGCGTCTTGCTCGCCAGTAAATTGTATTAAGTAGTTGCCCGCTTGTTACAGAGTTATCCCATCAAGCGTGAAGTATTTTCCTGACACTCGTATTATATTACTGACTATTTTGGTTTCACGCATGAAAAGCCTGATTATCATCACACTGTTCCTGCTACCAGACTCATATATTCAGGTGATATTGTCACATTCAATGATTAAAGTTTTGTACTTTTTAGCTGCCATCTGCAAGGCTAATTTTTGTGTTGCCGAACCTATTGTATTGTCTTAATACGGTATAAAACTTATGAGTAGGATTAACATGAATATTTTTGTTAAATATTTCGAGCATAAACGAATGCACTATAAGCTCTAAATATTAAAATCACACCAAATCCTGTCTGCCTAGCAGTGAACCTGAGTGCTTGCATAGAAATTTAATTCTGACCCTGTGGACAACAGTTAATTACTGTCGCATTTTTATAATTTTGGCAGGATTTCCTCCCACTATTGCGTAGTCGGGTACATCGTTAACCACAACTGAGCCTGCTGCTACTATGCATTTCTTTCCCACATTTGCCATTACTATAGCACCGTTACCTAACCAGCTATCTTCACCTATTATAACCTTAGTAAATTGACCTCCTTGTTCATTTAGTAGGAGGTCGATGTCATCAAAATTATGTTGTTCTTTTCCACTAAGAATATGTACTCCGCTTCCAAGTAAGCAATTAGCTTCAATGCGACATTTTCCAATATTACTGTGAGGGCCTATATAACAACCTGATTGTAATTCAGTGTCTTGTTGGGATAATAAGGTGCCAAAACCTATGACGGTATCTAGGTCGCAATGCGCCATTGTAAAGTGATAAAAAGAAGCTCTAAAATAGGTACCTATCTTCCCAGGAAAGAGGCTTAAAAATTGTGAAAATGCACTGAATACATCATCTTTGTTTGCTATTTGTATTAATAAAATATACAAAACTATGAATGGCAGCATGATGAAACTGCAAACTAAGCGAAAGAACTTTTTAATGATTATTTTCATATATTCCAAATGGAAGCGTTTTTATTATCGTTTCAGTAATGTTTTTAACGGCTGCAAAATACTTTCCCAACTGTAATTGTTAACAATGTTTTTTAATGCGTTATTGCTTATACAGTCATAAAATTTCTTATCACTAATTAGTTGCTCAATTCTGTTAATAAACTGCTCAGGTGTACCAGCGAGTAATATATCTTTATCAGCATTATATCTGATCCCCTCAGCACCCATCGAAGTGGCAATAACAGGTAGCCCGCAAGCAAAAGCTTGTAACACTTTATTTTGTACCCCTCGGGCTATTCTAAATGGTGCGATAAAAATGTTAGTTTTATCAAAGAATGGTTTAATATCGTCTACAAACCCCGTTACTTCAATTCCTTCTTTTAATCGAAGTTTTTTAATTTTTTCAGATGGATTCATACCTGCGATACAAAATTTCGCGTTCGGCCATTTCTTTTTTACATCCGGCCAAACTAAGTCTATGAACCACATTACCGCGTCAATATTAGGTGCATAGTCCATTACACCTGCAAATAAAAAATAAGGATCAGTAGTCTGTCTTAAGTTTGTAGGAGGATAAAAAGTATTCGTATCTAGACCATTTTCAATGGCAATTAAGTTTTTTACATTGCCATGAATAGTTTGAAACAAATCCACTTCTGTTTGAGTGATTAATAGGCAATGTTCAAACGTTTTAACTATATTTGCTTCTGCTGCTGCTATCAAACGCGACTCTCTGGCGTAAATAGCACTCAACGGCCATTGATGACTTTTTTCGTATTGTGCCCATTTGTCCGAATCAACATCCATAAAATCCATTATAAGTTTAGGAAGCGGCTTTAATCTGGGGTATGTTTTGGAACGAAATATATATTCACTAACACTTGATGCAGAGCAAAATATAACGTCAATTTCTTGTGATGACAGTATGTCGTCAATCTCGGATTGTAAATTAGGGCTGTAAAAATTACTGATACTTAATGCTTTGTTTTTTAACATGCCAGATATTAAGCGAAATGGCTTTGTCGAAAGCTTGGTGCTCACAACATTAAGGCAGTGATGTTTTTTTAATTCATCAAAGTATTTTTGATCTGAATCGTCTTCGTAAGGACTTGCCAAAATAACGTCATGTCCACACTCGTTAAAATATTTTAACTGGTGAAATGTTCTTATTTTTTCACCTTTGTTGGGTGGATAAGGGCATCGTTGTGCAATAATAAGAATTTTCATATGGTTAATGTTGATGCTCTGGTGTTTCAATGTAAGGAAACAGTACTATTAATGTTTAAAATAAGAAAATTGTGCAACAAGAGCTACAATTTTACTTAATCGATAGGGTTAACAATCTAAAATTATTACATAATGTACATTTATTTTGTACGAATTGTTAGTATGATCAGATATCAAACGAATGCCGCTAGGCTTTATTTGCACGTTATATAAGGTTACAACTATTTGAAAACATTACTGATCACAGAAAACTTCCCTCCTAAGTCGGGTGGTAGTGGTCGCTGGTTTTGGGAGCTATATTCTCGTTTACCTCATAATGAATACGAAATTCTTGCAGGTGATGACTCAACAGCGGCTAAGTTTGATGCTGATGCCCACATTCATGTTGAAAGGGGCAACCTCACATCCTCTGAATGGGGGTTTAAAAGTACTGCTGGACTATTATTTTATTTTAAAAGTGCTTTGCTTGTGCGCAAAATAATCAAACAAAAGCAAGTCACTCAATTACATTGTGGCAGAGTATTACCTGAAGGTGTGATTGCTTGGTTACTCAACTTATTCACAGGTATACCTTATATTTGTTATGTTCATGGAGAAGACTTAGAAACCGCACAAAGTAGTCGAGAGCAATATTTTATTTGCGGACAAGTCATAAAAAGAGCCAAAGCGATAGTTTGTAATAGCCAAAACAGTGCAAACATTGTCGCTAAGTTTGGTGCTCAAGCAGCAGCTAAGACACAGGTTTTACATCCTGGAGTAGACAGTAATCTCTTTGTGCCTAAACACAGAAATGAAAAGTCTTTAACGTCACTGGGTTGGCTCGGCAAAAAAGTTGTTCTGACAGTAGGTCGTCTTCAAGCTCGTAAAGGGCAGGACATGATGATTAAAGCCATTCCGGAGATACTTAAGACCTTACCTAACTTCTTATATGCAATTGTTGGAGACGGTGAAGAACGAAATACATTGAGCAAATTAAGTACTGAACTTGGTGTTGAAAAGTATGTACAGTTTTTGAATGACGCCTCAGATGTACAGATGATTGAATGTTATCAACAATGTGATTTATTCGTTTTACCAAATAGAACAATAGATAATGATATTGAAGGTTTTGGTATGGTTTTGGTGGAAGCTCAATCATGTGGGAAACCTGTTATTGCAGGTGACTCTGGTGGGACAAGAGAAACAATGCTGCTTGGTGAGTCTGGACTTATTATAGATGCAACTCAGCCCATGAATATTGCTAGAGCTGTAGTTGAATTGCTGTCAGATGAGCAAAAATTAAAAAACATGGGCAGCAAGGGAAGGGAGCACGTACTCCAGAGTCTCGACTGGGAACCATTAGTTTTAAAAGCTAGGAAGTTGTTTGTATAGATCCTAAGCACAGACTTTTCCAAACAGTAGTTCAAGGAATGTATGTAAGCAGTGTGAGTTTTTAAACTAATTGCGTTGTAAACACAAATAATTCAACAGTATTTTGTTGATGACAAAGAGGCAGTAGATGCAAATCAAAGTCGCCATACAATATTTTGTTTTGGTAGCAGGTTGTTTATTGTTAACCATAAATATATATGGGTTAAACAAAAATATTCGTGTATCTGATTTTCAAGACGAATATTTGATTTTCCCTAATGACCAGCCCACTGATTTTAACGATACGATGGGAGCGCTCATCAGGCTTAATGATGAAAGCGATATTGAATATGCAACCAAAATCACACATGTTGTGGCTAGAGGGCTCGCTCATGTCGATTGGTTAGTTTACCCAGAAGAAAAGTTTAATCAATTGATCCCTATTTGGGAAAACTATTTTTTATATTTTATGGGAAAGTTTTCTGGAATACCCGAGTATGAAAGATATCATTTTGCTAACTATCGCAGGAGCTTGGAGCGAGGTATTGGTATCTGTGGTGATGCTTCAATGATAATGTCTCAACTGCTAAATAAGCAAAATATTAATAATAAAATTTTGACATTTCCAGGTCATGTGGTGGTAGCCGCAACATTTGAAAACGGGAAACAGTATATTTTTGATGCCGATTTTGGTGTTATCATTCCTTATCGACCTGCCGAATTTTCAACCAATAGTACCGAGATTGCGAAACTTTATTCCGATGCTGGATATCCTAGTTGGCATTTTTTGTTGTTCCAAAAAATATATAAACAAAATTTCAATGAATGGGATGACGTTGAACATTTCATTACTAATAAATATTATTTTGAAAAAATCGCATATTGGTTAAAGTGGTCAGCGCCGATGTTGATGATATTGCTAGCTGCATTTATGTTCTTTAACAACAGAGCCAGAAAATGTTAAGCCAATACAGACAATATATTTTAAAGATTGATATAGGTATCAATTTTCATTACAAACAAGTTTCTTATTTTATGTTTTACCGAATGATTTGTGGGTAAAAATAACTTACCTTTGGGCTGCAGTAGGTTTCTTCGACTGTCAGCAAAATTAAATTTTGAGTCTTAAAAAAGTGACCTTATGCGGTTTTTGTTAATAACGATTATATTAATAGCTTACGGGTCTTTATATCCTCTAGAGTTTCTGATCCCTACTGACTTTTCAATTCAAATCGGTAAATTGTCTGATTTTAGAATTTGGAAGAGCGGCATTAATGATGCCATCGCCAATGTCTTTCTATTTATACCTTTTGGTATTGCCATACAACATGCCTTTAAAGGGCGTTCAATAAGCACGTTTACAGGCTTAGTTGCATTAACGTTTATCTATGCCTTTTTAATTCAAACCTTCCAAATCTGGACACCTGAGCGGATCCCATATGGTAGCGATGCATTGTGGAATGTTTTTGGAAGTATTATAGGTATGACAATACTTACAACATCAGGCCAGTATTTTAAAGATTTCAAAGATCTTAGTATGGCCAGCGGTTGGAGTCGAAACTTGCCTTTAATCATTGTGGGTTGTTTTATAGTGATTGATTTGCAGCCATTCATACCTACTTTTGATGTGGACACTATTAAAAACAATTTGAAAGCGGTGATGACAAGCAATGGGTTGAGCGTGGCAGAAATAGTAAAGTATTCACTTTTCTATTTTATTCCTTTAACACTTTGGCAATTATACTTTCGTAATATCTATGGACCACTCAAAGTCATAGGGGGATTATTCGCAGTTATCTTCTTACAGTTTTTTATTGTCAATAGCGGTATCAATCATAATGCCATTATCGGGGCCATCATCGCTGTTGTCGTATCTGGTTTATTCAGTCATTCGGTCACTACCAAAACATTATTATCTTGTATTACCGCATTAATTATATTCAATGCCTTAAATGTTTTCGAGTATAGGGGAGGCGTGACCTTTAACTGGATACTATTCAAACCCGCTTTAAGTGGTAATACACTAGTTAATATCTTCGCCATGTTAGAAAAATCGTTGTTTTATTGTTTATTTTTTTATTTCTGTAGC
>CAZMDX010000465.1:0-2621 GCA_964564805.1 uncultured Pseudoalteromonas sp.
GAGTGGTTAGACCAGAAAAAAAGTTGAGCGTGCTACTTGCAAGGGATCACTTAGCTGAATACACTACTCGCAAAATTTATATCTAGCGACTTAAAGGATAACTAGAATTATGAGTACTATAGAAGAACGCGTAAGAAAAATCATCATTGAGCAACTTGGTGTTAAAGAAGAAGAAGTTAAATCAGAAGCTTCTTTTGTCGATGATTTAGGTGCGGATTCATTAGACACTGTTGAACTAGTCATGGCTCTTGAAGAAGAATTTGACACTGAAATCCCTGATGAAGAAGCTGAAAAGATTACCACTGTTCAGTCTGCTATTGATTACGTTAACGCCAATAAAGACGCCTAGTTTTTAAAAACGGTCCTCTCAGGACCGTTTCTTTTCTAAAATAATCATTTATTAATAATAGTCGGAGGCCAATGTGTCTAAACGTCGCGTTGTTGTGACTGGTCTGGGCATGCTTTCACCTGTTGGCAATACTGTAGATTCTACTTGGAAAAACATTCTTGCCGGTAAAAGTGGTATTGCCCCTATCACGTCATTCGATTCAACCTTGTTCACTACTCAGTTTGCTGGAGAAGTGAAAAATTTTGAAGTTGAAAAATACATACCCAAAAAAGAAACTAAAAAGATGGATAGGTTTATCCAACTTGGTATTGCTGCAGGTAAACAAGCGCTCGAACATTCAGGTTATAAAGTAACAGATCAAAATTCAGCACGAATTGGTGTAGCTATTGGTTCAGGAATAGGTGGTTTAGGTATGATTGAGAGCAATCATCAAAAGCTACTTGATTCTGGTCCACGAAAAATATCACCATTTTTTGTACCTGCCACCATCACTAATATGATCTCTGGTTTTTTCTCTATCTTTGAGGGTCTTAAAGGTCCCAATATCAATGTTGTAACCGCCTGCACTACGGGTGTTCATAATATTGGTATTGCGGCACGTATTATTGCTTATGGTGATGCAGATGCAATGATTGCTGGCGGTGCAGAGTCAACGGTGTGTGCTCTGGGTATAGGTGGTTTCGCAGCAGCCCGTGCTTTATCTACCCGCAATGAAGATCCCCAAGCAGCAAGTCGACCCTGGGACAAAGACCGAGATGGTTTTGTAATGGGAGAAGGCGCTGGAGTGGTGATGTTAGAAGATTATGACTGTGCTGTAGCGCGCGGAGCAACGATTTATGCGGAACTGGTTGGTTTTGGCATGAGTGGTGATGCTTACCACATGACTTCTCCCCCTGCTAACGGCGAAGGTGCAGCAGCGGCAATGGTCAATGCAATTAATGATGCGAAGATCGATACCAGTGAAATTGGCTACATTAATGCTCATGGTACCTCTACTACAGCTGGCGATGTGGCAGAAGTAGCAGCGATTAAACATGTGTTTGGTCAACACGCTAACAGTGTTTTAGTTAGTTCAACAAAGTCGATGATTGGACATTTGCTTGGAGCTGCAGGTTCGGTAGAGGCCATATTTACTATATTAGCTTTGCGTGATCAAATTGCACCACCTACCATAAATCTAGATAACCCAGGTGATGGATGTGACCTTGATTTTGTTGCCCATACAGCCAGACCAGCAAAACTCGATTATGCCTTGTGTAATTCATTTGGTTTTGGTGGTACAAACGGTTCACTGCTGTTTAAAAAACAGTAGGAAAAATTTTGGTTTTAGTTATTATTGAAATTATTTAAGGTACCAAGACACAAAAATGAATGATTGTTAACGGACACCAGCAACAACATATAGCAATAGCAGATAGAGCCTTGCAATATGGTGATGGCTGTTTCACTACTATGGCGTTCAGAAACGCTAGAATTGAGTTTTTTTGTGACCATATTAATCGCTTAAAATTGGCGTGTAAAACTCTACATATAAATTTTAATAAGTGGTCAGAATTAGAACGTTGTGTGTTTAATGTATTAAAAACCGCTGACGATTGCGTAGTAAAAGTGATCATTACTCGAGGAGAGGGGGGAAGAGGTTATAGCCCTGAGGGCGCCGTCAACCCTAACTTTATTATATCCTTGCACACTATCCCGTCACATTACCCTTCTTGGCAGACAGAAGGCATCAAGCTGACCACCAGTTCCATCACGTTAGCCTGTCAACCTCTACTTGCGGGTATTAAACACCTTAACCGCTTAGAGCAAGTTTTAGTGAAGCAAGCGCTATCGCAGACTAGTTATGATGATGCAATTGTATGTGATACAAACCAAAATGTTATTGAAACCTCTGCAGGTAATTTGTTTTGGTACAAGGACAATACATGGTACAGCGCAGACTTATCCGATTCAGGGGTTGAAGGGGTTATGCGTAATCGAGTTCTAACCACCATGCAAGAAAAAGGTTACGAATGCCAAATAGTAAAACAGGGCATTAGTGTTTTATTTACCGCTCAAGAATTGTTTGTGTGTAATTCTTTAATGTTGATGGTTCCTGTTGTGAGCTTGTTTAACCCAATGACTCAACAACACAAAAACTTTATGGTCGAGCAAACAAAAAAGTTACAGCACGTTGTTCAACATGCAATCAATTTAGAGGCGATAAAAGTTAAATGAAAGTAGTCAAGTATTTATCGATTTTTGCATGTATTTCCAGCATTTTTTTTATTAT